>JBAVYC010001243.1:0-10972 GCA_049698595.1 Desulfobacterales bacterium
GTCGCCATGTCACCGCTCCCTTGACCCGGATACGCCGGTCCGCCTCACTGATTCATCAGCCGCCATTGTCCCTCGGGTAAGGAGGCGGCGGGCCGGAAATTGCTGTCCAGGAAGATTCATAATGAATTTGGACTGTTACTAAAAATACGATCAGGTGTCAAGGCATTCGGCCCTTATCTTCAGGTTAACGTCGAAGTAAATTCCAAATTTCAAGCAACAATTGGACACAATTGTAGTTTGGTTTTAGTAATTGGAATTTTCATAATTTTCACCAAACAGGCAATTTTCTTAAAATCAATCAATTTCACGTTTGAATGACGGAACTCTGCCTGCTGAGTAGACCTCCATCAGAAATACTGACGTACCAATTGACATCCCGATTTAAATTTCTTATTAGATTAGAATGACTCCATCCAATTCAGACCGGATCCCGGTTTATGTTCGTTTATCTGCCGACGCATTGATACTGTTCATTGGGTGTTTAATTTTCATCGGTTGCGCTACCACCCAGTCGGTGGTGGAAAAAACAACCAAAACGGTCACCCGCACCACCCGGGATATTAGCCGTAAAATTGTCCTGTCCGATGAGGATTTAAAAAGGAAGGTGGGCATGTTCAATTTTGAAAATAACACCTTGCGGGAAACTCAAAATTTTCAGGAAATTTTTCACAAAGGCTTACCTGAATATTTGACCGACCAATGTCCGGGGATAATTCTGTTAAACCCGGCAGCCGGTGGACTGCTGAATGCCCTAAAGAAACCACCCAAATTAAAATCCGGCATAGTCGATGGTTATGCCCTGACAATCCTCGGTCGGCAGCTCGGGCTCAACGCTGTCGTTACCGGCAGTCTGGAGGACATCCGTGTCATCGATGAATTGCAGGGGGTGCTGTGGACCAAGGACACACAACACCTGCTGCAGATATTTATCCGGGTGGAAGTTTTTGACACCCGGACGGCCACCAAAATTCTCGATGACACGTTTGACCGCCGGATCGAAATTGACGATCTTGAATATCGGATAATTCAACAAAATGAACAGATCAAATTACCAGAACTCAATGAGACTTTAAACCGGCTGCTGACCGATATCGGCGAGAGTATTTGCGACGCAATCCGGGATCAGCCCTGGGATGGATACATTACCGAACTTGATGGCGACCGGTATATCATACCATCGGGGACCGAAGTGGGGCTTGAACCCGGTGATATTCTGGAAGTATTCGACGGCAGTCGAATTATGAAAGGGCTCGGCGGTCAGCACTTTTTCGTGCCGGGTCTGAAGATCGGTGAAATTGAGATCGTCGCCATCACCGCGGACAGGCTGGAAGCGAAACTGGTTTCGGGAGAAGAGATCAAGAAGGGCAGTACGGTGCGGCGGAAGTGATTGCGCGAAATCTACCAGAATAAAAAGCCTAGGCCATTTCATTCAGCAGCGAATTCCTATAGGCGCCAATCAATTCAATGCCTTCTTCCTCCGAAGACAGATGTTTGATCGCTTTACGGAATTTACTGCTGTTGCGCATTCCCCGGGTAAACCAGCCCAAGCGGCTGCGCATCATTCTGCAGGCCGCCTCTTCACCGATATACTCCACGGACGCTTTGAAATAATGGGTCATAATATCGAACCGCTGGCTGAGTCCCTGCCGAGCTGGTTCTTCACCATTCATGCGCGCCAAGACCCGGGAGAAAATTGCGGGGTCCCCGATAGCCTTTCTGCCGATCATGACGGCATCACATCCGGTTTCTTCCATCATTTTCAGTGCATTACGTGCTGAAATGATGTCACCGTTGCCGATAACAGGTATCCTGACGCTTTTTTTTTACTGCTGCAATAATGGACCTATCCGCCCGTCCCCTGAACAGTTGACCGGCTGTTCGCGGATGGACCGCAATGGCATCCACACCGCAGTCTTGGGCAATCCCGGCGATGTTGAGGGCCTCCTGTCCGGAAGCATCCCAACCGCTTCTGATTTTGATGGTCAGCGGTATGCGAATGGATTTGCGTACCGCCGTTAGCAAAGCTTTTGCTTGATCCGGGGATTTCATGAGGGCCGCGCCGGAGCCGTTTTTAATCACCTTGCGGACCGAACAACCGAAGTTAATATCGACAATGTCGGCGCCTTTGGATTCAACGATAGCGGCCGCCTCAGCCATGATGCCGGGGTCAGATCCGAATATTTGAACGGAAAGCGGCTTTTCTTCCGGAGCACTGTTCAGCATCTGTTCAGTTTTGCCGGATTGGTAAACAAGCCCATTGGCACTGATCATCTCCGAACAGACCAGGCCGCAGCCGGATGCTTTGGCCAAAAGGCGAAAGGGTAAGTTGGTAATGCCCGCTAATGGAGCTAGAATGACGTTATTATCTAAGGTGAGATTGCTGATTTGCATGAATTTTAGCCGTTTGCTGTCTATTATTTAATGTAATTTTTCACATATTTTTCTTTAGACCTATACACCTCATCCGCCACTAGGCCTGGAAGCCGGATTCGCATAACAAAACAGACAGTTGTGGTAGCACGGTTGAAGGCGGTATGATCCAATGTCAGTCGACTGGTTACATCCACAGCCGGCTTTGACCCGTTGACCGGTATCTTTTTTTAGCAAAAGCCGGCCACCGAATAATTTTCGGATTAGATCACCGGGAATGCAGGAACTTCCGGATACCGATAAGCTCCGGGGAAGCGCTTCCATCAGATCTTTTTCGCAA
Organism: Desulfobacterales bacterium; assembly: GCA_049698595.1. Classification (GTDB taxonomy): domain Bacteria; phylum Desulfobacterota; class Desulfobacteria; order Desulfobacterales; family JAFDCJ01; genus JAFDCJ01. Next base: position 2,711 of record JBAVYC010001243.1, read on the forward strand.
CAGATGGATAAGTATATGTTTCCGGCGGCAAGTGTTTTTATCATTCCCCGTAAAATTTCAACTTTTTTTTCAAGTTGCAGATCAACGAACACAAACCCGGGCCGGGCTGAAAGCCGCCGGCGAATTTTAGGGTAATGATCCATGAAACTGGTAATGCACCGCACAATTCCGCATTCAGCGGCCTTTTCGGCGATGCCGGCAAAGTCGTTCAAATTATCCTGCAACCGGTCCACTTCTGTTTTAAAAAAACAAAGCGGATCAAAACGCCAATTTATCGTCTTGGGGCCAAATCGTTGACACAGGTGTTCAAGCTGCTCAAGCCGCTTTTTTAGCGGCGGCACATTGGGCTCAAGGTTGGTGCACTCCGAGTTGATGGTAAAGTTGAAAAAAAGATGAAAGCCCTGTTTGAGTAGTTGTTCCCCATAACTTTTATCAAGAAACGGCCCGAAATTTTTTGACCAGAATACGATTGTATCGACCTTATCCGGCGTTGCCGGGACAATTGAAACGCGCTGGTTAAAGGGGTTCGTGACCTCAAAAGACCCCTTTTTAACTTGCCCCATGAACCAGGGCATGTAAAACGCCGGAATATCGGTCCGTCTGGAAGCCGAAATAATAATTTTGTAGGGCCTGTCAGCGGTTACGCTTTTTTTACTTTTTCTTAACATCCTTTAGTGATATCACCTTCGCCGTGCCGGCCCCATCCGTTTCATTCTGTGGGTCAATCAATTCCGGAGATTCCGGTACATCGGGGACCACCACTTTTTCCAAACGCATGCGCTTGCCATTCATGGTAAATTCGTTTCCGTCAATGTAAACATCCCGCAATATCCAGGTAACAAGCTGGGGAGGTATTTGCAGCAGGAGCAGCTTGACGTGATACCAGTCGGGCTTGGAATCCGGTAAAATGTTTTCAATCCTGGCAAAGCTAAGGGGATTGTCTTCATAGTAAATTAGTATAAGATCGTTTTCTGTTGGCATATTTTTTTTCATAATAAATATTAATAGTCATGATAAATAGATTCATTTATAACATTAGGATTGTTAAGATGGTTATGATAATTTATTTAGGTGTCGGGTGTCAGGTTTCAGTATCTAACATCTCTTTTCCCTGACACCCGACACCTGAAACCTTCATTTTCTGACAACATGTTGTCAGAAAAAGGCCGCTAAGGGCCTAAATCCGCCTTCCGCATTTTCACTTCCGACTTCAAATTACGGTATTCTCTCCATCCGCCCTATCGACAAATCATGTAGCGGAATGAGGATGTCCGCCATCTGGCGGATTTTCTGGATGGAATCATAAGCTTCGGTAAGATCGATATGCACTCCGGGCGCGATGGCCGGGCCGGTTGAAGGAAAATTCTTATCATTGCAGCAGAATCCCGTGATAATCGCCCGCCCGGCGCTGGTGTTGACGACTACGGACTGACCACCGACCGAGTGGCCGGGTGATAGAATGACCTCAATGCCGTCGAGGATATTGGCGTCACCATCAAGTTTGACTACATTATTTTCATCCAGGACATCCGGGTAATAGCGATGGTCAACCGGATGAGGATTTTGCATGAACTCGTATTCTTTTTTTTGAACGTACACCTTAGCATTGGTGCATAAGTAGTCGTTTTCACAATGATCGTTGTGCAGGTGGGTATGAATAATAACGTCGATATCTTCAGGTTTCAGATCGAGTGTTGACAGGGCGTCTTCGAATTCGAGAATTTTAAATCCGCATTCTTCCTCGGCACCGTCCGGCACGACAAATTGTTCTAATCCGGTGTCTACCAAGATGTTCTTATCACCGCCTTTTAAGCAGAACACATAGATAGGAAGGTAGATCCGTTTGCCGTAGTCACGCAAATAAGTCATCACACCCTGATCCGTTTCATTGATTCCGACCACCAGTGGGTGGATTGTGTATGCCTGCATCGCTGTCTCCTTAAGACCTTTACAAACTGTCCGTCCTATTATAAAAGCGTTCAGGGTACAGATTCGCGGACCTTGAAGTGAACCCTGAACTTTTGAACCTTGAACCCGCGAATAATTCAATAGATATTGAAGTTTTAATAATTTATCAATAAAAAAACCTGTTGCAAAGCCGATGATTCCATGAATCTGAAAACCAATAGCCAGGTAACCAAACCGACTCAACGATCTAAACTATCATAAACATCATTACGAACTAAACGACCAGAATGCAATCTATCCAGGATCTTATCGCACAAATTGATGGCCTTTTCCATGCCCGATCGGTGGCGGTCGTCGGCGTGCCCCGGGGGATGAAAACCGGCCGGGTCTTTTTAACCGCTCTGTTGGATCAGGGTTATAGTGGCAAAATTTATCCGATAAATCCCCTGGCTAAAGAAATCGACGGTCTCAAAACATACCAGCGTCTAGCGGATATCCCGGATCCGGTGGATCTGGCCATTGTACTGGTGCCGTATCAAAAAACGCTTGATGTGATTCGGCAATGCGTTGCTAAAGGTGTCAAAGGGGCAGTGCTGTTTACAGCCGGGTTCAAAGAAACCGGAACCAAAGAAGGGGCGGCCTTAGAGGCGTCGCTGGTTAGGGTGGCGCGTGCCGGCGGCATGCGCCTGATCGGGCCAAATGGCATGGGGCTTTATTGCCCGAAAACAGGTCTCGCGTTCTTCCCCCAGGTATCAAGAGATCCCGGATCGGTGGGAATTATTTCTCACAGCGGTTCGCTGACCAATATTTTAGGGATGATTGCCGGTCAGAAGGGCATTCGTTTCAGCAAGGTAATCAGCTCCGGGAATGAGTGCGATCTGACGGCAGCGGACTTTTTAACCTACCTGTGCAACGATCCCGATACCGATCTGATAGGTGCGTATATCGAAGGGATTAAAAAAGCGCCATATTTTCTCGATGCCCTCCGACAGGCTGCCTTGAAAAAACCGGTTATCATGTGGAAGGTGGGGCTAACATCCGAAGGTGCAAGGGCATCTGCATCTCACACGGGGGCAATGGCAAGCGCGCCGAACATCTGGCAAGGCGTATTGCAGCAGACAGGTGTCATTCCGGTGGTGGGCTTCGAGGCTCTGGTGGATGCCCTAATGGGCTTTTCCATGCTGCCTTCGAATCCGGGAAATCGTATGGCTATCATTTCCGGCCCGGGTGGCCTGGCAGTATCGGCGGCGGAGGCCTGCGGCCGGGAAAAGATCAGGCTGGCCGATCTTCTGCCCGAAACCCGAACCGGGCTAGCACGTTTGATATCCGATCCCGGCACCAGTCTGCTCAATCCGATTGATGTCAGTCTATCAGCGCATTTCGATCTCGATATTTTTTTCCAATCCGTCCGAATCGTAGCCGCTGATACAGGAGTGTCTGCGATCATTGTCATTGGATGCGGTCTGTCGCCCGAAACCAATAAAATATACGCAGAAGGTTTAATCCGCGCATACCGCGATTGCAAAAAACCCATCCTGGCAGTAAAAATCCCCGGGTTTGATCTCAAATACGCTGAACAGTTATGCCGGGGCGGGATTCCTTTCTTTGATTCCGCCGAGCGTGCCGTTCATACCTATGCGCTTGCCGTGAGATATCGAAACTGGCTGAAGAAACAATACTGAATACCAAAAAAATCTACATTTTTTTCCAATTCGGCCGATATAACCTTATAATTTTAAAAATCCCGTTTTAATCGAATGAAACGCACAGAGGTGAACCTATGAAACATAAGTCCATTACTTTCGCTTTTTTCATCGGCCTGTTGGCAATTATCGTTTTAGTCGGCGCATCATCAGCGGGGACTGCGCAAACCATATCTGCAGATTTAATAACCAAATCCACCGGGGAGAGCTTCCGCCGGAAAAATGATGCCGACTTTTGGTTTGATAAAGGGGCTCTTTGCGCCACCTACGGGAATGATCCAGCCGCCATTAAATATTTCCAAAAAACCATTTCCCTCAACCCGCAAAGAAGCGATGCCTATTTTGGACAGGGCGTATCCTACGGTCAATTGGACAATTTCAACAAAGCCCTTGCTTTAATTAGCCAGGCCATCGAGATGAATCCCCGCAACGGGTTGTATTACTACGGCCGAGGCAGAGTCTATCTGCTGTCCGGTGAAAAAGAAAAGGCCATGGCGGATTTTAAAAAAGCGGTTGAACTGGATGATGAGGACGCCCAAAATTACTTGAATACTTTCGCTAAAACTTATTAGGTGCAACATTCGAGATTGGCTGGCCCGATCAATTCAATTGGAGTTTAGCACCGCCGGGGGTAATTTAAGGAAGAATCACGGCCGTTGAATTTTTTCCGTCAATTTTTACCGTAAGGGGGTTATCAAGTTTAACATGATTCAGGTAGGTGGTTTTTTCTGCGGTGGGCAGGGACTGCAACCAACCCCAATCTATAAAATCACTGCCGTTTTGCGAATTGGTCAGATAGCTGATACCCAGGGAGGTGATGTTGTGGAAGAAATGAGAACCTTGGGATGGATCGGCTTTAAAATTTTCAATCGTGGTTTCAATCATGGCACCCACACCCGAGATATCGTGCCATTTCACCGGTATGCCGAGCCAGCGGTCCGCAGATCCCCAACGGCCCGGACCGATAAGCAGATATTTGCGCTGTTGCTGCACCAGCTGCCGGTTCATCCGCCCGATTTCAGTTGCAATGTCAACCGTACGGGCCGGATCAAAGCCGTCGGGATTGACAAAGACGATGTCGCGAATTTCTGTGTTACAACCGTTACCGAGGGCCGTTGTTGAATAGCAAAAAGCGGCGGAAATATCATCCTCTTTGATGTCCACCTCCATATGCTGTTGCCGGATCCCCATGGGTCTGATCTGAAGTAAATCGAAGGACGGCCGCTGGTCACCCTCCCGGTCAAGATTCACCGCAAATTCGATCTCCACCGGACACCCCATCCCCTTGCGTCCAATCTCTAAAATATCCGTCAGAATTTCAGCCAGTGGAAATGACCGGTATTTTAATATGTCGGCAAACGTCAGCACAGGATATCCATCTGTCCGGACACCGTCTCTGATTCTATGATCCTGGACCGAATAAACACTGGCTAGACGCCTTACCGATGGATGATTTTTGGCCTCTTCAACATCCAATTTGGCAAGGGTTGCATTATCATCGCTATCTAAGTTTTGTGGAAAACCCTTCATCTTCAGCACATAAAAAAACCGCTGGGAGTTCTTTAAAATATCGTCTACCGTTGAAAATTGAGGCAGAAACTGGGGATACATTGGTGAAAAGCGCAACGATGTTTCTCCCTCCACCACCGTTTTGCCCAATCCCAATGCGATCTGGGCAATCCCCTCTTCCGGTTTCATATGCGAGATCGGATAATAATTATAGGACTGAGCCACGCCTGAAACAGCCGGATAAAACGAGTTGTCGTAATTGGTGCCGGTTATTTTTTGAATGACAACCGCCATTTTTTCATCTTCCAGACGATGAAATGTACTTTTGACATATGACTTGGGTGCCTGATAATAAGTGGAGGCATAAACCAGCTTGATGGCCAGAATCAGCCGGTCTAGTCTTATGACCGGATCCGGATGCGAATTCGGCAGCATGTAGGTTTTATAAATTCCGGCAAACGGTTGAAATTGGGCGTCCTCAAGCAGACTGGACGAGCGAACGGCCAGGGGATAGGCGGTATGCCGCGCAAACAACTCAAGATCGATTTTCAGCCATCCGGGAAATTGAGCCGCCTGAAACAGTCGGGTGATCTCTCTGTCGCTGAGATCGGCGGTTGCAAGTTCCTGAAGGTTGTTTTCAGTGATAAACGAATCAAATCCCTCGGTGGAAAGTACCAGGCATTTTGGAACCTGGATGTCAATATTTTCGAACTTTTTTTGCAACTTTGGATTTTCTTTGAGCTGGGTGGAAACAAAAGCCAGCCCTCTGGCTTTACCTCCCAGGGATCCTTTGCCGACTTTTATAAAATCAGCATCCGGATCAAAAGATCCGCTCACCAGTTCGGTGATGATTCCCTTTTGACGACCTTTGCGCCGTTCATGGATGCAATTGACCAGATAGTCTTTAAGCTGGCCGGGTTCGGGATAATCACTGACTTTGACCGGCTTGAGCCTGGAAGCTAGCATCACCTCGGAACGGGCCATCAGCCAGCTTGAAAAATGATTGTGTAGGCCGTGGTAATAAACGGATTCATCGGGAATGGAAGGCAGGAGGGTTTCCATCTGACGCAGATTGGATGCTCTGGCAAATTCCCTGCCATCCGGCAAACGGAAAACAAATTCGCCAAAACCTAAATGCTGGATAAAAAACCGGCGAATTTCCGAATGCAGGGTGGGTGAATTCTTGTTCAAAAATACAGCGGGAATTTTTTCAGTCGACTGCCGGTTTGATTCTTCCGAACTTAAGTTAAGCAGCGGCAGGTCGGGATTTTCCTGACGGATCATGGACAACAGTGAAAAACCGGCCTTGTCATGCATTTGCCCGTTTTTCGGAAAGCGGACATCTGAAAAAACACTAAGTAGATAGGGTCGGTATTGATGGTAGAGTTCCAGCGCTTCTTCGTAATTATCGGCCACCAAAATTTTGGGACGGGCCCTCATTCTGAGAATCCGGTGTTCGTCATTAATCGATTCTTCCATCACGGCCTGGGTTTGGGTCACGATTTCCTTGTAGAGCAGCGGCAGCAGTGATGAATAGTAGATGGGAGAATCTTCCACCAGGATAATGACCCGCACCCTGGCACGTTGGGTGTCATAGGCTACATTCATGCGATCTTCGAGATTTTTGATTAAAGCCAGTAGAAGATCCGTATTGCCAGACCAGACAAATACACGGTCGATTGATTTCCGACCGGCATATTGGCGCTCCAGCAGATGCTTGCTGGTATTCTGGATCAATAGATAGACCGGCAGGTCAGGATTTAAGGCTTTGATTTTCCTGCCCAAAACATAGGCATCCATTTCATCGACCTGGGGCATGGTGATGACCAGGTCAAATTTTTTCGTAGCCAGGGCATTCATAGCCTCCCGGGCCGTCGATACCCAGGTCAGCATGGGGGGCCGCGAAAGGTTCAAACCGCGATATTCATGGATGATTCGCTCTGCCAGCCGACCCTCTTCCTCCATGATAAAGGCTTCATATGGGCTTGAAACCAGGAGGATGTCCGTGACTTTCTTCGCCATAAGCTCATGAAACACTTTGAAAGAAAGATCAAAATCTTCTGAATTGGGTGTGGTATCGGTGAACATAACAAGTTAACTATATGGACTCCTATTAACTATTGCAATAGCAGGCCCGAAACATAGAAAAAGCGATCTGCAGAAAATAGGAAGGATGCCTTAATTCGACATTCGTCACTCGTCATTCGTCATTCCTTTTTTACAACCCTGTCGCGAATCCCTTTTTTCAAGTGCATTTCTAATTTTGGCCAGGGTTTCAGATTTTCTGAGCGCCCACTGCGGCGCCACAAGCTCCTGCGGATGCGGATCGCCCGTCAACCGCTGAATGATCATATCGGATGGGAGTCGTTCGATAAAATCGCAGACAAGATCGACATATTCCTGCTGCGCCAGACATTTATATTTCCCTTGTCGGTAGTATGCTTCCAAAAGAGTCCCTTTGACCACATAAAGCAGGTGAAGTTTGATGCCGTCAATTCCCAGATCCGCAAGTGTATGCGCGGTGTTCAACATATCGCGTCTGCTTTCATGGGGTAGTCCTAAAATCACATGGGCACATATCCCGATCCCTCGATTTAAGGTTTTCTTGATCGCATCTTTAAAGCACTGAACATCGTGCCCGCGGTTGATGAACTCAAGCGTCCTGTCACTGGCAGACTGCAGCCCGTATTCGATCCAGATCAGGTAATTTGGCGTATAGGCCTGTAGAAGATCCAATACCGGGTCATCGACACAATCCGGGCGCGTGCCGATGGCAAGACCCACAATGTCTTCCACGGCCAGGGCTTCGTCATAAAGGCGTTTGAGGATTTCCGGCGGTGCATAGGTATTGGAAAAAGATTGAAAATAGGCAATGAATTTTTTTGCTTTATACCGCCGGGCAAGGAAGGATTTGCCCTGCAATAGCTGGTCGGTTACCGACAACCCTCGATCGAAGGCACCGGAGCCGGATCCACGGGCGTTGCAGTAAATACATCCTCCGGTGGAATTGGTGCCATCCCGATTGGGACAGGTAAGTCCGGCATCGATGGTTATTTTCTGAACCCGGCAGCCAAAGAGAGATTGGAAGTATGTATTGAGGTCATTATACCTTTTACGCATGAGAACTCGCTAAAGCTTGACC
>JBAVYC010001244.1:0-2594 GCA_049698595.1 Desulfobacterales bacterium
GAAATCGGCCGTTGTTGGGTTTCGCAATTAGCAATAACACCGGCATGGTGTAGGTTGGGTTGAGTGCAACGAAACCCAACAATGCCTGCAGTAAGCTCAACCCAACCTACAAAATGCAAAGTGGCCCAGGATAGAACCAACGCCAACTTTTTAAATGTAGTTTCACACGATGGCAGAGGACAAAAAGGTTCGGTGGGTGGAAGGCGGGAAGGCAAAACGACACCGTCGAGGGCAGAAACCGAATTGACAAAAAATGGTGTATCAGGTACAAAGATAGATCAACCAAAACCTATTACAACAATTGGGGATATTGTTGTTTTCCCGGTCTGCACGGTCAATATCCCTAAAGTGGGTTAACATCCTCTCGGGAAGTTATCCTCAATGTTGCAACGCCAGGGTTACCTGTAACCAATTTTAAGGAGTACACATACCGACATGGACCTTCAAAACATTATTACTATCAATGGGAATGAATTTTCTTTTGAACCCGGCGAGAGCATTCTTGATATCGCGCGGCGCAATAGTATTGATATCCCGACACTCTGTCATTTGAAAGAGGCAACGCCTACCGGCGCCTGCCGGGTTTGTGTTGTCGAGGTTGAAGGGGCCCGCAGCCTGGTCGCTTCCTGTGCTGCCCCGGCTGCCAACAATATGGTCGTGCGCACCGAGTCGGCCAAAGTCATCACTGCCCGGCGTATGGTCATCCAGTTGTTGCTGTCATCAGGCAATCACAACTGTGCGGTGAGTGGATCGGCCGGCCATAACTGGACCGAATTTCAGATGAAATCCCAGCAGACTGAAAATACCGCTGAATTGTGCCCGGTTTGGGGAGACTGCAAGCTACAGGATCTGGCCTTTCGCTACCAGGTGAATGCTGAACGCTTTGATCCCACCGATACACCCTATCCGATGGAGACGGTCAATCCATTTATTGTGCGCGATTTTTCACGCTGTATCCAGTGCGGCCGATGCGTCCAGGCCTGCAACGAAGTCCAGGTCAATCAAGCCATCCACTACGGTTATCGTGGTGCCGGCACCAAGATCATTGCGGCCGGCGACCGCCCCTACAAGGATTCTGATTGTGTTTTTTGCGGTGAATGCGTGCAGGCGTGTCCGGTGGGTGCGCTGGTCGAAAAAGATGCCCGCTACCAGGCGCGGCCCTGGGAAACCAAAAAGGTGCGCACCACTTGCACCTATTGCGGTGTCGGTTGCCAGCTTTACCTGCATGTAAAAGATGACCGGGTAGTTAAGATCAGTGGCGTTCCGGACGTTACCCCCAATTACGGCAGTCTGTGTGTCAAGGGCAGATTCGGCTATGATTTTATCGCCTCCCCGGATCGCCTGACCGCACCGTTGGTTAAAGAAAACGGTGAATTCAGAGAAGCCTCCTGGGAAGAGGCCCTTGATCTTGTCGCTCGCAAGTTGGGTGACATCAAAACCGAGTTTGGTCCCGACAGCATTGGGTTGTTGACGTCGGCCAGAATCACCAACGAGGAAAATTACGTTGCTCAGAAATTTGCCCGCGCCGTGCTTAAAACCAACAACGTGGATCACTGCGCCCGGCTCTGACATTCTTCCACTGTGGCCGGTCTGGCCGCAGCTTTCGGCAGTGGTGCCATGACCAATACCATCGCGTGTATCGAAAAAGCGGACGTGATACTGATTACCGGATCCAACACCACCGAAAACCACCCGGTTATGTCCAGCTTTGTCAAACGGGCGGTAACCCAAAAAGGAACCAAACTGATTGTCATTGATCCCAGACGTATTAAAATTACCCGCTATGCGGATATGTGGTTGCGGCAGAATCTGGGCTCGGATGTGGCCTGGATCAACGGAATGATGCATGTCATTATTCAGGAAAACCTGTACGCCAAAGCGTATGTTGAAAGCCGCACCGTGGGCTTTGAAGCGGTCAAAAAGGTTGTTGAAAAATTCACCCCTGAATTTGTAGAGGAAATTACCGGGATCCCCGCCCGGGAGATTGTTGAAGCCGCCCGTCTTTATGCCGGCGCTGAACGCGGCAGCATCCTTTATTGCATGGGAATCACCCAACACACCACCGGTACGGACAATGTCAAGTCCCTGGCCAACCTGGCCATGCTGTGCGGCAATCTTGGAATTGAAGGGGGCGGAGTCAACCCGTTGCGGGGGCAGAATAACGTCCAGGGCGCCTGCGATTTCGGCGGTTTGCCGGACGTTTACAGCGGATACCAGAAAGTGATTGACCCGGCTGCGCGTCAGAAAATGGAAAAAGCCTGGGGGGTGGACGAACTACCGGATCAACCCGGCATGAAAGTAACCCAGATGATACCGGCGGCCCATGACGGCAAACTCAAGGCCCTTTACATTATCGGCGAAAATCCGCTGGTTTCCGATCCTGATTTGAATCATTGCGAAAAGAGCATCCGCAATTTAGATTTTTTGGTCGTACAGGATATATTTATGACCGAAACCGCCAGGCTGGCAGATGTTGTCTTGCCAGCGGCATGCTATGCTGAAAAAGACGGAACATTTACCAATTCCGAAAGGCGGGTGCAGCGGATACGAAAAGCAGTCGACCCGCCCGGTCAGGCTCGGGATGATTGGAAAAT
>JBAVYC010001245.1:0-1956 GCA_049698595.1 Desulfobacterales bacterium
ACCCTCGGGTTTTGTCAGTTGTGTGTTGTCAAAGCTAAATCGCTTATATCTGAATCAGTTTCAGTTGATTTTGAAGCTCCCCTACCTGCACACACCACAGCAAAACTCGGTAAAAAAAAGTAAACATGATATTCGGTAGCTTAGAGAGGATTTGCAATTTATTTTTCGTAAAGAATACAGCATCGGCCATAAACTGCAATCAATCATAGTCACCGACTAAAAAGCAGTATAACCCACTGAAATAACTATAAATAAAAAAGTGCTAGATTTTTACCTCCATATATTGTAGATATTATTTAGCGATCTACATTATATAGGGGTTAGCTGGTTTGCATGTCAAAAAGCACTTGGGCTTTTCAGCCTTAAGAAAAATCATATCTGAGCGGCTGTCTGAAATTGAAGATTGCCGCCAGCAAGGCAAAGTGGATTATCCTTTGCATGATTGCGCCATGAGTGCTTTTGCCATGATGTTTTTCCAGGATCCCTCCCTGCTTGAATTCCAACGGCGGATGCAGGAAAGTATCAATCGCAATAATTTAAACACCATGTTTAATATTGAATCGATTCCCAAAGACACCCAGTTAAGAGATATCTTGGATCAATGTCCAACCGACAAACTGGAGAAGGTCTATGCCGATTTTTTTTATCATCTTCAAAGAAGTAAGTATCTGGAAGCCTATCAGTTTGTCGAGGGCATGTATCTAATGCCGGTTGATGGTTCCCAGTATTTTTCTTCGGAAAAAATTAGTTGTCCCAGCTGCCTGACGAAAACGTCAAAAAAAGGAATCATACGCTACAGCCATCAGATTTTACAAGCGGTTATCGTTCATCCGGATAACAAGCAAGTGATTCCATTGGCTCCTGAAGCGATTCAAAATACCGATGGAACTGAAAAACAGGATTGTGAAATCAATGCCGGTAAACGCTTTATCAAAAAATTCAGAAAGACACATCCAAAACTGAAAATCATTTACAGCGGCGATGATCTTTTCTCAAAGCAGCCCTTTATCGATGAGCTCAAAGCAGCCAACATGTCCTTTATCCTGGTGGCAAAGCCCAGCAGTCATAAAATTTTGTATGAATGGTTTACAGACATCAAGCAAATGGGCGAAGCCTGTCGTTTAGAATTTACCGATTTTAAGGGTCGTGACCATATTTACGAATGGGTCAATGAAATACCATTAAATGGCACCAAGGATGCCGATGATGTTAATTTTTTTTACTATCGCCTTGTTGATAAGGGAAAAATCACCTACCGCAACAGTTGGGTGACCGATATTCTCATCGATGAAAATAATGTGACCCAGCTAGTTAAAGGCGGGCGGGCACGCTGGAAAGTTGAAAACGAAGCATTTAACACACTTAAAAATCAAGGCTATCATATTGAACACAATTTTGGCCATGGCCAGCAGAATTTGTCCATGATTTTTTTTCTTCTCAATGTGCTAGCTTTTTTTGTCCATCAGATTTTCGAGTTAACGGATCTGCATTATCAAAAATGCCGAGCTAAATTCAGTGCGCGCAAAGAGTTTTGGAACCAGTTGCGCTGTACAATCAGAATATTGCTCTTTAAAACTTGGCAAGATCTGTTAGCGTTTATCATCTGTCCGCCACAGGCCCGTGCACCTTAACGCAATTGGTTACTTCGAATGTCTGTCTGCTTGTTTAAAAAGGTTCAGCAATTCTTAAGGGTGTGGTAGTGCCTAAATTTGTTGGGTTAATCATTTCCAGTGACCCATTTCTTCTTTATGGCCTGAATATCAGCGATTCTCTAAATGACAGGATCGCCGAATTTATCTAAAAACCGAATATCTGACTATTTAGCCCCTAACACGCTCTTCACCGAGAATCGCTGGGTCAACAGCCTCTACCGGGTGCTTTTAAGCCAGACGGAAAAGTCGCTGGAAAATGAAGCGGCGGCCCTGGCAGCTTACAAAAAAGCGATCCGGTTAAACC
>JBAVYC010001246.1:0-3194 GCA_049698595.1 Desulfobacterales bacterium
CAGCTGGGTCAGGCGGCTGATTTTTTCCATATCCAGGGACGCCAGGCTGTATCGAAACAGGCTGAAGCCCTCGGTGTATTGGTCTAGAAATGAAGAATCGTAGGCCTTTTTTTCATGAAGCAACGCCGCCAGGCCGTTGATCAGCTCGAGATCGGTTTGGGGTTTGATGGAAAGCCAGATAGAGGCCATGGATGCCAGTTCTGTTTTGCGGGGATCCACCACTATCAACGGAATACCCTGCCTGGCCGCTCGCTTGAGATAATAACTGACAACCGGGACGGAGTGACCGGGATCCGCTCCCAGAACTAAAATGACTTCCGCTTTTTCGAGATCGGCAAGCCGGTTTGGGCGATATCCGCCCCCCGTTTTTTCATCAAATACCTTCAGCCGGGATTGCCCGGATATGTAACCGCCATTGTCGATGTTGTTGGTGCCGATCAGAACCCGGGCAATTTTTTGAAAAAGGTAATTTTCTTCGTTGGTACATTTGGAAGAACCACAGAAGGCAATGCTTTGCGGGCCGTACACCGCTTTAATCTCCGTCAGACGTTGGGCAATTAAATCCAGCGCGCTGTCCCAGGAGACGGGAACCAGTTCGTCATTCTCGCGGTTGCCGTTCTTGCGGCCCATTGGCGCAATTAAGCGTTCGGGCGAATTTAAAAAGTCATGGGCGAAGTGTCCCCGGACACACAGGGTAGCGCCGTTTACGCTGCCGGACAGTGGGGCCGGGTTGACCTCGACAATGTGGTTGTCCGCGGCGCCCATGGACAGGCTGCAGCCGACGGAACAAAACCCGCAGATTGACATCGATTCCTGCGCGGGACTGCCCACGTAGCGGGCATTTTTGGCAGACAGCGCACCGGTCGGACACATACTCACGCAAGTTCCGCAAAAAGTGCAGCTAGACTGCTCCAATCCCAATTCATGGGCGGTAGCGGGCCGGGATTTAAAGCCGCGCATATTATAATCGATAGCGCCGACCGCCACCAGTTCATGGTCTGCCCGGATGCATTTGCCGCAGAGGATACATTTGCTCAGGTCCCTGATGATAAACGGATTTGCTTCTTCATAGGGTTTGTAATTGGGCATGTGGTAAAGGTCTGTTTCACCTACACCCAATTGGGCCGCAACCCATCGCAGCTGGCAGCGGTTGCCCTTACTGCACAGAATGCAGGATTCCGGATGTTCTGCGATCATCAGGCGGGCGATGTTGCGGCGATGTTTGATGATGCGGGGACTGGCGGTCTGAAGAACCATGCCCGGGGCTGCGGGGGTGACACAGGAAGCCATGAGTCGTCCGGTTTTTTCATCTTCCACCAGACACATGCGGCAGGCGCCGAACGGTTTCAGTTCCGGATGGTAACAGAGCCTTGGAATTTTTATGCCGTTTTGTTCAGCAGCCTCCAAAATACTCGTCTCGGCCGAACAGATGATTCTCTGGCCGTCAATGCTCAAAGCGATGGTTTCCAATTGACCCGTTCCTTATCTTGGGTGTTGCACGTTGCGAGTTGTGTGTTGCGTGTTGTGTATCTTATATCAGAAGATTTCCTTTTTTAACCCGTAACGCGATGTCATTATCTTAAGGTTTGGTGCAATCGCTGTGGGAGCGGCTTTCCAGCCGCGATAAAACGGTTATGGCTCTAATGCGAATTTTTTTCGTGGCTGGAAAGCCACTCCCACGAGCAGTTGATTTTAATTTAATAGCATTGAGTTGTGACCTGTTTCCCGCTGCCCACAACTCACAACTTGATATCAGAGGACAGAAAACAGAGTTCAAATGACAGAAGATTGGAGTCGGCCTCCGGCCCGCTGGGGCCATAGGGGCCTACGCCCCGGAGGGAAGCGGGAATTTGAAAGGCGGAAAGAATGGAAGACAGATTTCAGGTTTTATTTTTACTCAATCAACTTATTCAACCCTATCAACTAATCAACCATATTTATCCGCAACTCGCAACCCACTTCTACTTCAGCTTGGCTGCATCAAGATACAATTTGAGCTTTTCCTCGCCTCCGATGGTGATAATGTGAACTCCCTGGCACAAGTCTTTCAGACCGGTGACGATATCGGTAAAAATTTCAACACTGGCTTTTTGTCTGTCCGGAGCGCGGGCCAGTTTTTGGATGATCCATTCAGGAACCAGGCCGGATCGCAGATGACGATTGAGAAAGCGGGCCATGCCGGCGGTGCGCAATATCATGACTTCCGCGATCACGGGCACGCCGAAGGTTTGAGCCTGTTTTAAAAATCTTGCAAACAGGTCCACATCGAATACCGGCGTTGTCAAAAAGTAACCGGTACCGATTTTGGTCATCTCCTCCATTTCTTTCATTTCCAGATCCGGAACATTTTTGCCCCAGGCGGATTCGACTCCCGAACCGAGCAGAAAATCGGCTTTGGATTTAAGCGAGTCGCCCTCCACGGTTTCACCTTGGCGGATGTGTTCCAGGACGGAATCCAGCTTGCCGGCATCTACGTGGAAAAACATCATTTCCTGCAAGCTATCCCCGGTCAAACGATAATCTTCGGTAAAGACCAGCAGGTTATCGATACCGGCCTCGTAGGCATCAACCAGATCTTTTTGCAGCTGCAGGCGATTCTTGTCCCGGGTTGTGGTCTGGTAAATGGGTTCCAGCAGGCTCTGGTTTAAAAGCTCGCAGGTTTTAATGGTATCTCCGACAATTCCCTCAAATTCCACCTCGGACAGGGATACGCCATCCACGCGACCGCGCACCTGACTTAGACTTCGCACAAGTTCTTCCGGTTCCTGATCGATAGGGGCCTGGACTTCCGAGGTGACCACGAATTTCTTCTTTTTTAATGCGTTTTTAAGCTTCATGTTAGCCTCCCGGCTGTTGGAGGTTTAAGAAAGCGATGGAAGATGGAAGACCGCTTCGCTTGGAGGAAGGACGACAGCACGCATTGACCTCCGTCGTCCCTCGCCCATGTCTTGTCTCCAACCGCAAACCTCCAACCGCTGACGGCCGAAGGTCTCTATTCTTACCTTCTAATCTTCTGATCTTCTAAATCGTCCCTCGTCCCTCGTCATTCGACAATCGTCACTTGCCCAGTCCCAGCAATCGAGCGACTTCCTCTTTCAGCTGCGGCAGCGGGAAAGGCTTGGAAAAACAAGCGTCGGCGCCATTTTCTTTCATTTTCTTGAATTTGTCCTCGTCCAGATAAGCGGACAAGACGA
>JBAVYC010001247.1:0-2686 GCA_049698595.1 Desulfobacterales bacterium
GGTAATGATATATTCATTTTTTCCCCCTTTGGCGGTAAAAAGTGGTCCATAAGACTAATTCATTTTGCTATATTTCGCAATTGAGAATTTTAAGAACCTTCGAACAAATGGAGGAATAAAATTGGAAATGGCAATTGGGATCCGACCGCGCTGATTGCCTTTTATCGTTTTGTCAGTCGAGGGTCAAAAAGTAGGCAATCGGTTCTCCAATCTCGATCTTGGCAAAATCCGGGTGGACAGGGTTGAGCAGGTAATTAAATTCATCGGGTACCACTATGCTCGGCAGCCTTAAAACTGCCGAGCTTTGCTCTTTTACCCAGCGATCGCCGATCACTCGCGTGGACGGAGAAATCGGGCGGCTGTTCCAATCTTCGGGTAAATCGGCCCCGGACAACTCTGAAACAAAATCCAAGCTAATTTGTGCCGAAATGCGTACATATTTTTGAAGCAGTTTTGGGGTCGGCAGGTTTACGATCATTTCGATGGACGCCATCGCCAGGCTGTCGGCAGTATAGACAACAGCGACCCCCTTGCTGTTCCAGCGGCCGCCATGGATCCGGGCGCCATCGCCCGTATACGCTTTATCTTTGTAATTAGCGCTGACGATTCTCCAGACAGTGATCATCAAGAAAACACCCCGTGTTCGATGCGGCCCAGTAGATCTTCAACCTCTTGTGTTCCCAGTTCGGTGTCCGCATACTGCAGGGGAGTAACATCGCCTAAAGCCCAGGAAGGCTCCTTAAGCCACTTACGGGCTAATTGAGGGTCTTCAAATACCTCTACCGCCTTGTCATACAGACAAGCGAGTCGAAATAGTCGCTCGGATTCTTCAAATGAAAGTCGTCCGGCGCTTTTACGCCGGGTCAGGGTTGTGATAGCAATATTTAAAACCTTTGAGAGCGCCTTTTCGGGAACATCCAGATTCTTGCGAAGCTTTTCAAACGCCCCAACCGGAAGTCCCTTTTTAATCTTTGAAATGATCATCGCGCTGTTTTGAGGCTTCAAGCCTATTGATGTGCCATACATTTTTTCAATCCCCCCTGACAATTCATTTGGTTATATTATAATTACCAAATGAATAGATGTAAAGGCTAAATATTAATTTAGGTTGGGCGGTTTGGAGCTACGTCCTTCGGGCTTCAGGCTTCGTTAAAACTTCGCCCCGACACGTCCGACTTCGCTCGTTGGGGGACTGCGAAGGGTCATATCTTAAATATTTATTATTCGATACAAAAAATCAGCGACCACCAGCAGCTGGGGGTATGTGGATGGCCCCTGGAAGGGGCCATGGCCACCTCTGCTGGTGGCCGCTGATTTCACGCTTTTAAAAGACAGGCAAGGGTGTCCATGGTGGGTGGCAAAAGAGCTTAGTGATTATTTAGAATGACGCCGAGACACCCTGTTACGGCAGGTGGGTAGCCAACAAACGGGGTGGCTTTTTTTTCTTATCTTCCACGTGAAGATATCCTTTGCGTATCTTCACGTTTAAGCTACTGCTTTAATTACAGATTTATAGCAGTAAACTGCACCGGAGTGAACGAGCCGGGATTGATGATATCACAGGTTCTTTCTCTCTGAAATTTTTGTCTATTCGTTTGAGAGCTATCTTTAACGACACAAATCAGCCGGGCTTAGCGTTGGCTGCATTTATTTGTTGGAATCTTTTAGTTTAATTTTTTCTAAACCTGATAGAGACCAAGCCATTGTATAACGATGTGATGAAAATATGTATTCACCCGATATTACAGCTAACACTTTCCCTGATGCTAAATCAATAACCGGTCCCCCACTCCATCCTTCTTGAGATTCTGCGCTAATAAAATATAAATATGCAGTTCCTGTGCTATGATTGATCTTTTCTATTTTGCCAATAGAATATTTAATAGAGTAAAAGTCACTATTTTTATAAAAAATAGTACCAATCAAAAGAACATCTTGTCCTACTTTTGCAACTTTACCTATTGGAAAAAAATTAGTCGGGTGATTTTTCTTTATCTTATAGTAGCCAACATCCCATTTTAATACGGTTTTATTTATAAGTTTATTATTTACTTTATTTATATTTAAAATGGTCGCTTTATCATTTTCTTGCCAATGAGAATTAATGCGTGTGCATAGGTATTTAGAGGTGGAGTTGCCATAAACATCGATATTGCGAGCAAATGCAATTTTACTTTGATCTGCTGCGTGCTTAGCTGTTACTAAAAAATTGCTATTTATCATGAATGCAGTAGCAGGTTTTAAACCTATTGTTTTAAACTGTTTACCGTTATAAGGACCAATTTGTTTTTGCGGAAGAATGTAATATACGCTTTGTAAATGCTTGGATATTGTTGATGGCGTGTTTTCGGTGAATGTTTTTATTTCCCATCCTAAAACGCTTCCAATAAAAAGAAAATAAGCCAGAATAGCAAATAAAATTGATCTCATTTTTTTCTAACCAGAGATTAGTCAGCTCTTTTTATCATGTAAGTGGTTTGAAATGTGAGGTCCCCATCGTGCCTATGACGATGTTGATGTAAAATAGAATCGTGTCGGTGGACATGGGCATGCTTCTCTCTGAAAAGGACCATGAAAGAGATCACAATAATCCCCGCAGCCATCGCTTGACCCCCCGTGAAGGCCTCACCAAGAAGGGTCACAGATAACAGCAGACCGAAGAACGGAGCGGTCGAAAAGACCATCT
>JBAVYC010001248.1:0-5129 GCA_049698595.1 Desulfobacterales bacterium
TCTCCGGTGTGCCCAATTTGTCCGGTTGAACCTGGTGGCAGAGCGTGCAGGAGACACCGTCCATGGCAGCCTCGTGAAGGTAATGAGCGGGGTCGAGAAAACCATGAACAAGAACCTCGACAGGCGCATCCGGGTTGTCTGTCTTCAGCTGGTAACGCGCCATGCCCATATGGCACCGGCTGCATTTGTCTTCTATTGTTTCCTTCCACTTTGGCAGAGCACGATCCACCTCCGAGCTGATTTTGGCCTGCCACAGGGGATCTTTGGCGGCATTGGCCATCATGGTGGATCGCCATTGGGCATCGTTGGACACATCGTTGCCGGCCTCGTCCGTCAAGCTGCTGTGACAGAATGCACAGATGCCGGAGCCCGAAAAATCGTCTGTCTCAAAGGTGGTCAGGGTCGTCTGCGCCATCCCTCCGCCAGGACCGGGTCCGGCACCGGGTCCGAATTGTTGTGCAAACAAAAAGTCTGGAATCTGAAAAAATGATGTAATCGTAAGCGTCAATATCAAGTATCTGAAATAGGGTTTACGCATTTTGGCCTCCTTGATGATTTCCAATAAGAGTTTCGGGGTTAATAGATTTTTAGTAAAGGTGGTTTATTGCTTATCCGATCTGGATATGAAAAAAAAAGGATGTTGAAAATAAAACGGATGTTGAAGAGGAAAGTTACAAACTTTTTTAAAAAAATAATTATTCGAGGCGGCGGGGAGTTTGGGCCGGGACCCATTCTTTGAGATCCCGGATTGATTTGCCTTTTCTGAAGGCACCGAACTTTTGCTTCTGGACCGCTACCCCTGTCTTCATTTCGGTTTTTAAAATTTTACCCAGCGCGGAGCCGGCTGCACCCATCGAATCGTACTGCCGTCGTAAAACCATTTATCCGGAAAGCCGCGCCGCCGGATAAAGATCGGGTTTTCGGACCATCTGATTATTTGTTCGTAAGCGTCATGCAGTCTTCTAAAACCGGCGGCATCACCGCCCAGATCGGGATGGTATTTCATGGCCTGTTTGCGATAGGCGGATTTTATTTTTCTTTGAAGCCCGGGTGAATTCAAATCCGCCCTTTTGAGCCTTAAAAAAGTCAAGGATTTGGCCACCCGAGCCGGCGCCTTTACCTCAACAGGTCTGATGACCGCAGCATCTGCATTTTTGCTTTCCGCCTTTTCAAGCACGAGGCGGGTAGCCAGGTAGCGTTTATTGGTGCGATTTTTTTCAGCCCACCACGCATTTCCTAAAATATTGGACATGGTACAAAAATCTTCAACCGGCTTACGGCCCGAGGATCGCGGAAATATGTAACTGAACAACTCCTCCGAACCGTATGGCAGGACATCTAAGATAATTATGGATTCGGTAAAATAAAATGTCGCATATCTTGTGTTCAGAGCTCTTAGCAGACCGGTTCTGAGGTTCAAATTATAACGAAGACGCTGCCGGCATTCGATGGAACAGTATCTGCGGTGCCTCATATTTTCAGATGTGCCACAGGATAAACAGCGGTTTCTGCCGGCATCTTCAGAAAATTGGATATGATCATCATTAATGTTGTTCATTTGTAATAACAGGGGTAAACTAAAACCCAGCGTTCCAGCATTGGGATAGACGGTTCAACAAATAGCGCTGAATTTGGGATATACTATTCTGCTGGTATCCATGAGTTCAGGGTACAAGGCAAAAAGTTATCTTGACATAATATACTAAAATCGTTATGCTTTTAGTGTTTTAGCTCCAGAACCCAAGGATTTACGTTTCAGATTGAACCTAAATTCTGAACCTCTGAGTGGCTATAACAACTGAAAAGCTAAAGAATTACCCTAAAGTTGCAACATTGGGATTTACCATATCATGGTCAGATGGATCAGGTCAAAGGGCATTCCAACTCGGTTTTTTTAGCCTTGCCAAATTGAAAAACTAAAAATATTATACCCCATAATCTGGATTTGCCGGCACCAGGCAGAAAATGCTGGTTCTTTTTCACTAAAGAAAGATTACTGCTTAAGGAGGATAATAAAAGATGAATAGAATACTGGGGAACAAAGCCAATTTTGTCTCAATATTCCTGCCGACTGTAATTTTGCTGCTGGTTGCATGTGCCGGGCAACAGCTGGACGTCAAACCAATCTCCAAATCGGAGAATCCTCAAGAACTTATCAATCAGCTGGACAATGACATCGCCCTGGCTTACAAAAACCAGCTCAATGTGCTGGCGCCAACCTGGTTTGGAAGGGCTAATTCTTCCCTCAATTCAGCCAAAAAAGGCCTGGAAGAAGGAGATCAGCTATCAAAAATTCTCGAGAATATTGCTACCGGCCGGGCCCAACTGGTTCGTGCCGAAGAAATTGCTAAGGTGTCCACAACGACATTGCCCAATGCCATCAAGGCCCGCAATCTGGCGCGGGATGCGGGGGCGACAACCCTGGGAAAATCGTACATAGATGCCGAAGAACAATTTCTCGGCCTTACCAGAGCAATAGAAGAAAACAATTTAAATTACGCCCAAAGAAGTCAGGCCCGAGTTGCGGAGCGTTTTCGTGAACTTGAGTTGCGAGCAATCAAGGTTCGGACCATCGGCGAAGTCCGCAGGCTCATCAAGGAAGCGGAAAATAAAGACATGCAAAAAATTGCGCCCCAATCGTTTTCAGCGGCCGAGAAAAAGCTGGCGGAAGCAGATGCATTTATTACCCAGAATCCTTATCAAAAAGAAAAAATGCACCGCCTGGCGGCCGAGGCACTTTTTATGGCGTCGCGATTACATGTGATCGCGGGGCAAAGTGAGAAATTCAAAACCATGGAACCCGAGCAAATCACCTTGTGGGCCGAAGGACTACTTTACCAAACCTCCGAAACACTGGGTGCACCGGATATGCGTAATCAGCCCTTCGATCAGCAGCGCGAAAATATTCTTGCGACGATTTCGGCCCAACGCGCCGATCTCGATTTCATGATTGAAAACTCTAAGAACCTGCAGCAGCGAATTACCAGTCTGGAGGGAAAAACACTCGAGGAACATCAGGAAAAAGAGCGCCTGCTGGCCGACAAGCGCTTCAATGAGAAACTAAGTGGTATTCAACACTACTTTAAACCCGACGAGGCTGAAGTTTATAAAAAGCAAAATCAGGTCATCATCCGATTGAAAACCATGCAATTTCCGGTGGGCCAAAGTGTGATCATGCCGGACAATTACGGTCTCCTCAGCAAGGTTCAGCGCGCCATCCGCACCTTCGGCGAACCGGACGTCATCATTGGAGGCCACACGGACAGTACCGGCTCCGAAGAAATCAATGAACACCTGTCGCAACAGCGGGCAGATGCGGTGAGACAATATTTTGTGGCCAACGAAACACTTCCTTACGAAAAAATAATCGCCGTCGGTTACGGTTCCATGCGGCCAATTGCATCCAATGCCACCGAGAGCGGTCGGGCAATGAACCGCCGCATTGATGTTATCATTACGCCGGAAGCCAAACAGGCCCCATAAGTTTGTTTTCGCTATGATATGGGCTACTTTAACCGATCATTAGCTATTCTTTGGCAGGTTGTTAATGTAGGATTGGGGCAAATTGATTGTGCGGAATATTGGCTCGCATCACTTGTTCCCGCCGGAGCCACCCGATCCCCCGCCGGATCCACCTGAACCTCCACCAGAGCCCCCGGAACCGCCGGATCCACCACCGCCTGATCCTCCGGAACCACCAGCTCCACCAGTTCCACCAGATCCACCGGAACCGCCCGATCCTCCTCCGGAACCGCCGGACCCTCCTGAGTCACCCCCACCGCCGGAGCCACCTGATCCTCCGGAACCACCGGCTCCGCCCTCTCCGCCGGAACCACCCGGGTCACCCGATCCTCCGGAAGCACCCGAATGGCCCTTGCCGCCAGGACTTTCAAGGCCGCGGGTACTTTTTCCGTTTTGAATGGCCCTGGAATAACTTTTGGCAAGATTCTGAGGAGAAGTGGTTCGGGAATGACTCATGAAGGCAGCGCGCATGGTTTTCATCTCTTCTGCGCTATAGCCTTTCTGCAGGGCCTGAATCAAAACATCCGCCACGGCCCTTGAAGCAACGCTGAGGCGCGCCATATCCCTTGCCGTTTTAAGCGTCTCAAACGCGAGGCGGTTGTGCTCAATGCTGTTCATTTTTTGTGCTCTGTTTTGGACCGTGCTGCATATTTGAGCCGCATCCTGATTATTCAGCCCGGCAGCCAGGCCTGCCGCCAAGGTGTTTCCCAGGCGGCTTAATTGCTCTTTTTGTTTTGAAAGCACAGCAGCTCGCTCGTAAGCAAAGGCGTATCGTGACAGGACGGTCTGCATAGCCCGTATAATTCTATCTGCCTTCACGTTTTTGGTCATCCCCTCGAATGCTTTGTTTTCCAGCGGTGCTGTCGGCAACCCTAAATTATGGGCCTTCATAATGATCTGTTGGGCTTTCAGGGCGTTATCCATCGTAAACTCGTTTTCCAGCATCGAACGGGTCATCTTGATAGCGTCATCGCCTTTTAGCCCTGCCTGCATCATTTGCCGGGTGCTCACTTTTAGCTGGTCCGGCGTCTCGGGAGGCAGCCGATCATCGACGGCATCGGCAAGGGCGATGGAGGCAAAAAATAGGAGGCAAAAAATTGTTATGAATATCTTCTTCATCGTAAAATTACCTGGTGTTTTATACTATAAACGTCTGTCAACAAAAAAGGTTACATGTCCGGGATGAATATGCAATTTTCGTCTCCAAAATCATCTTGTTCTCTCAGCTTGCAGTCAGGCAGATAAATAACGCCGTCTACCTTGTAAAAATACGTGAATTCCCGCGTTGCCGGCACCGCAACCTCCCAGATCCCCGATTCAAGTTTTTTCGTTCGATACAGTGCGAATTCGTCTATTGAAGTTGAAACATAAACCACTTTGGCCTCAGGCATCCGGAGATACAAATTTACCCTGTCCGCATTCATCTTGTAATAATGCGTCGCACATCCGGCACATAGCAGGGAAACGGCAATCATTAACCGAAAATAAAGTTTCACGTCTGCAAATTTACCTCAAGAATAGAATTCTCTCCACCGAAATCATCTTTCTCGCGGATCAGGACGGTCGGATCGGCCAGCCGTTGATCTCCTTCAAGAATGTAGCTGAAT
>JBAVYC010001249.1:0-3625 GCA_049698595.1 Desulfobacterales bacterium
GCCCTCGGCTCGATAACATCGTGGATGTAATGCTTTGCGGCGGCACCATAGGGCGAGGCGTCGTCCACGAGCTGGTGCATGAGTCCTTGCCACTCTTCGGAGGCTTTATCGGCGGCCGATGGTTTGCCGCCATAAACCACATTGGCGGCAATCGCCGGATCCACAAAGCTCATTTCCGCTGAAGGCCAGGCTACCAGAAAATCGGCCGCACAGCCGGATCCGCACATGTTCCAGAAAGCCATTCCGTAGGTCTTTCTCACCACAATTGAAATTTTGGGAACCGTCAACAACCCCAGGGCATTCATGTAATTCATCACCTTTGCGGCCACCCGCTTGCGTTCGGCCTCTTTGCCGACTAAAAACCCGGGAATGTCGTGGAAAAAAAGCAAGGGAATGTTAAAGGAGTCACAAAGACACAGAAAACTGATCACTTTGTCGATGCCGTCGGTATCCATGGCACCTGCATTGAACATGGGCTGGTTGGCGATCAGCCCGACGGTTCCGCCATCGATCCTTGCCAGTGCTGTAATGACCGATTTGCCAAAGGCGGGCTTTATCCGAAAAAGGCTTTCGCTGTCCACAATGCAGCTTAAAAGACGGTGCATGTCATATCCCCGATTACGCTGTTCAGGCAGCAATTCGAGGATGTTTTCCATATTCGAACCGGAGCCTTGCGGCGCCGGTACCCGTGGCGGCAGTTCGTCACAGTGAGACGGCATGTAGGAAAGATACTGCCGGATGATCTGAAAACAATCCGCTTCATTTTGTGCGACCCGGTCCACATTACCGGTAATTTCCGCATGCACCCGCCAGCCGCCGAGTTCCTCATCCGTGACCGATTCCCCCAGGGCAAGTTCAACCACCCGGGGGCCGGAGACTCCCATGGCGCTGCCCTTTACCTGCACGACGAAGTCGGACAGACAGGCCATCCAGGTGGGCATGCCGTAACACTCGCCCAGGATGGCCGTGATCATGGGCGTTTGCCGCACCCGGCTCATTATCTGGAGGTAGCTGTCAAAACCCCCTCCGCCGTAGGATGCCAGGCCGCCGGCTCCCATGATATCGGGCATACGCGCACCGCCGGCTTCACCCAGGTAAATCACCGGGTGCCCGCGCTGAGCTGCCAGTACTTTGAGTTCACCTTCCTTGCGGCCCGCGACACGACTGGATGTCGCCGCCAGCACGGTAAAATCATTCGAAACGACCGCCACCTGTCGCCCATCCACCTTTCCGTAGCCGGCAATTTTGCTGTCGGCCGGTGTCTTTTCCTCCATTCCGGGGACATCCGAATGATTGAACATGCCGACCTCGAGAAAAGAATCCGGATCTAAAAGATGATCGATTCTTTCCCTGGCGGTAAACTTGCCTTGATCATGTTGTTTTTTTACTTTTTCGGCCCCACCCATTTCGAGGGCCCGGGCCTTTTTTTTTGCAAGTTCATCCAGTTCTTTTTCAAAAGGCATTAAATTTTTCCTCCAGAAGAAATTTCGCAGCACGAAATACGAATCAAATTCAATTATCGAATCTTATCGTGGCTGAAAGCCGCTCCCACAGTCATCGAACTTACTTTTTGAATTTTTCTAATTTAAGCAATTCCGCATTCCGAATTCCTGAATTACGCAATCCCCGATAGACACTTTTGACAAATTACTTTCGGGGATGATTCTTTAACATGTCCATCAATAACGTTCAATTAATTGCACACAAATACCATCTATAATATTGGATATATTTGTCAATAAAAAAAGTTTCGCCGACATCCCCTGGAAACGGGAGATGGCCGTACTAGATTTACTCCAAGCTGCGGGTTCTGCAAACCCGGGATTAAAATTCGAGTTTGTCAAATCATTTGTTGATCGAGGGGGTCGCGATGTTGGAAGTGTCGTTTCGATAGATGAGGTTAAAGCGGATATCCATATCCTGGGGTTCGAACCTTCGAAATGGCAAGCGTCTCCCGGCGCCAACCGTCGGTGCGGTGATATATGACATGGCGTTCAGTGCAAACGGCGCCTACTTGGCGAGTGTGTTTAGAAAGAAGGGCAAGAGAGAATTCGCCCTTCAGATTGTCGACCCGGCAACGGGTGAGGAGATCAGCCGGTGGGCGCTGCCGGAGAGGTGCATCTCAGTCCACTGGAGCCCTGACGCAACAGAACTGGCCGTAGGCTTCAGGAACACTTTAACCCGGTATGATGCTACCTCAGGTCTGGCGCTCGACACTTACGCACGACCTGAAAATCCGTCGGCCGAAAGTGCCGGCGGGTATCTCGTGGCAACGCGCGTCAAAGACACCTATCTCCTTCGCGTCAGCAACCTTACCGACGGTAAGGACATTGTGCACGTTCCGCTCGGCGGTGAATTGAAGGCAGTGGCTTTCCAACCGGCTGCCGGCACCCTGGCGACGTTAACCGTCGGAAATGAAAAGACGCTCGTAGTGTGGGCGCTGAGGAATCGCCGTACGGTAGCCGATATCGCGCTCGAAAGTCCGCTCACGGAGGTTGAATTCGACGACGATTCCCGGGCTCATTCTATCGGCAATGACAAGCGGGCCGGTTGCTGGCGGCTGCCGGACTCTCCTCCAGCGGATGGCAGACTGGAACAATTCGACGGGGCGTGCGCCAAAGCACGCTCGCGACCCCATCGAGTGCTCGCGGACAACACCCTCGGCGGGTCGCCGAGCGATGACCGGGTGGAAGTCGTGGACGGAGGTCGGCGTATTCAGCGCATTTGCAGTAAGTCCCGACGGGCGCTGGATTGTCACACTTGGCGCCGGTGGTATCTCGCGCCTTTGGGCTAACCAGCCAGAAGACCTGATCGCTCAGGCCTGCACGCAATTGCGTGGGCCGTGCCCCTAAACCACACACTGCACACAGTGATTTAATCGGCGGCATTTTTTCAGCGGGCATTTATTTCTCTCTGAGCCGGAGGCAGGGCCATTATATAAGCATTAACGTACAAAACGACGTCTGCCTTCTTCAGTTTTTCTGCTATAATCAGGACAATCCACTTAGGACCGGTATGGAATCATCGCTATTAAAAAAAGATGTAAAGAAGGATTCAATGGCTTTAAAGAATTATGGCATTTTAAAAGGTCGGCCCATTGACCGGCGGCTGGGCTTCGGCGCTTCACCGCATCATCAGGTCCACTTGATCGATGACGATGATAATCGCATCACCGTCAATGTCAAATCCAAATCTATATGAATCAGGGCAGCGCAGAAGAATTTCAAAAGTACAATTGCGTGTGGCAGGAAGCCGGTCTATAGTTATTGAAAATAGTAGTGGCAAAAAGTGGCTGACAACCTCTGCTGATCAAATCAGTGAGAAAGAAACATAGATGTTAATCCATCTCAGCGAAGGCAGTTTGGGATTTTGCTCCCTAACTGCCTTTTTTTAGTATTAGACAGATCTTTAAATGCTGTTCATTATTTAAAGTCCCCTTTATTTTTTATCTTGACACACAACCCCTATTTGATGAATAAATAGAGATTAACATTATAAACAGCTGATGCTCACACGAAATGATGTAAAATCGAGTTGTTGCTAATTTTTTAACCGGGAAAGATTCTTTCTCACACCGCCATTCCGCTTTAGAAACAAATGGAAGTTATTGCTTTGGGTCCGATAT
>JBAVYC010001250.1:0-11340 GCA_049698595.1 Desulfobacterales bacterium
ACTGGCCGTTTTTTTGGCCAGAGGCGACGCTCTTATCTAATGTCACTTGCCGGAATGGACTAGGCCGTCTTGACGGGCAATCTTCCTTCTGCCATACTCCGAGTAGGAGAAAATCAGCTTTTATCAATACCACCCTTTAAGCTTCAGGTGAATAATTGCACGGGAAATTGCAATATTTTTGAGAATCCTGCAGAGTGAGGGCTCACTCAAAAATAACTTCACATTTTATAAGCCGATGCATCACATCTTATTTATTCGTAAACCCCAAGCCCGAAAAAAGGAAATGTCATGACCGGTAAAGAGAGGATTCTGACAGCTTTGAATATCGAGGAACCCGATCGCGTTCCGCTTTATATTCACGGTATAAATGAAGCTCCGATTATCGGTATCGGAAAACATCTCACCGATGGCTTACCGGAGCCCAAGCAATTCCATGACATGGATGATTCCGAAAAGATGAAGCTGGTGGATACCCTCTTTAGGATACATGAAGAATTCGGTGTCGACGGTTTCACCTCCTTTGAGATCGGTCATGAAGCAGAGCTCGATGACGACCGCGTACAAGATGATTGGGGTATAGTATATATTCGGAATCCTCATGGCCTGCCGGTCGCTAAAGGCCATCCGGTCAAAGATGCACGCGATCTCGCCCATTTTGAAGCACCCGAGCCGGACCGGGCGCATCTTTTACTGCTTGACATGGCCAGAGATCGGTTCAAGGGCAATCTGGCCCTTTTCTGGTTGATGCGGGGCACATTTGTGCGCAGCTGGCGATTGGTCGGCATGCAAAACCTGATGCTCAAGTTTTATGATGATCCTGATTTTGTCCATCGGGTTGCCGGTATGGTAACGGAATATAATCTGAAACAGATTGATCTATTGGCCGGGGCCGGTCTTGACGTTCTGGTGGTTGAAGACGATATTGCCACTACCCATGCCCCGCTGATATCCCCGGAGCATTTCAATACATTTATTAACCCCTACAATCGCAACCTCGTCGATCGCGCCCGTGAGCTGGGCCTTCGGGTGGTACGCCACAGCGACGGCAATCTATGGTCTTTGATGGATGTTCTGCTCGCATCGGGATATGACGGCCTAAATCCCCTGGAACCGCACGCCGGCATGGCGCTTAAAAAGGTCAAGGCTTACTGCGGGGATAGAATATGTTTGCTGGGTAATATCGATTGCGTCGAGCTTCTGCCGGACGGCACCCCGCAGCAAGTCGAAGCCGCTGTGAAACAGGCCATTGAAGATGCGGCTGACGGCGGAGGGTTGATTATTTGTTCTTCCAATTCACTCCACCCGGGGGTCAATCCGGAAAACTGCATCGCCATGTTTGAAGCAACAAAAAAATATGGATCATATGAAACGTAGTTGTTTGTACCTAACCCGGACGAGCTTAGCCGGTCTTAGCGCAGCGGCAATCCCGCTCGCGTATTTGCAGCGAAGCGTAAATCCCGTTTTGTCGGGAAATTGAAAATGGAAGAATGCAAGTTGAATATTATAGGTTTGGTATTACGATGCGCAAATCTCCTGTCATGAATCCTACTGCTGATCGAGACCCAGGCGCTGTCACCCCATCGACCTACTATGCTTTTGCGCTCCTGTTCCTGCTGTACATGTTCGATTATATCGATCGGCTGGTCATCGTATCGCTTTTCCCTTTTCTTAAGCGGGACTGGGGTCTGACGGATGCGCAATGCGGACTGCTGGTATCCGCGGTTTACTGGTCGATCCTGATTTTTTCATTGCCCGTATCTATTCTGATTGATCGCTGGAGCCGGAAAAAAAGCATCGGTTTGATGGCACTATTCTGGGGAGCGGCAAGCCTCGGATGTGCATTTACCCGCAATTTTTCGCAGCTGATTTGTGCGCGAACCGCCATCGGCATCGGTGAAGCCGGTTATGCACCCGGCGGTACCGCGATGATATCCGCCATGTTTCCCCAACAAAGCCGTGCCCGGATGCTGGGCATCTGGAATGCATCGATTCCCTTGGGCAGTGCGCTGGGCATTGTTTTGGGCGGCTTTATCGCCGAGCATTTCGGTTGGCGGCATGCCTTTGGCATCGTGGCCTTGCCGGGAATGATTGCGGCCCTGTTTTTCTTTTACGTCAAAGACTATCAAACCATAGCGCTGGTGCATACCAAAAGGCAAGAAGGCGGTCAAAGCCGGATCCAAATGAAGCTGATCGATATTGTACGGCAATTCACAAAGAACCGAACACTGGTGTTCAACAATCTTGCCTTTGCCGCCAATGCGTTTGTGACCACCTCCCTACTGACCTGGCTGCCGACATACTATCACCGCATCGAAATGCTGCCGATGGACAAGGCCGCAACCAAGGGAGGGAGCATCATGCTGTTGGCGCTCGTGGGTGCACCCTTAGGCGGGTTTTTAGCGGATAAATGGCTGAAGAGAAGAAAAAATGCCCGATCGCTTTTTCCGGCCCTTTCTTCTTTAGTCACCGCGGTTGCCCTTTTGGCTGCCTTTACAATTCTACCGGGCCATGTTCAATACGCGATATTGCTCTTTACCGGTATCACCGCCATTGCTTTTGTCCCGGCCGCGGTGGCGGTAACCCAGGACGTGGTCCACCCCGGCCTGCGGGCCGTATCCTTGAGTTTGTGCGTAATCGTCCAGCATCTTTTGGGAAGCGCTTTGGGCCCGCCTGTAATCGGTATTTTATCCGACGCTTATGGTCTTGAGACCGCTTTAAAATTTTTGCCCTGCTTTGCTTTTCTGGGTTCGATATTGTTCTTTGCGGCTTCCGTTTTCTATGAACAGGATGTTGAAAGAGTCGAAAAAGTAGAAATTATCATGTAAACCTGATCGTCTCACGAGAGATTATTTTCGCCGTCAAATACCATCGCATTGGGTCCAGAAATAATTTCCAGATCGGACCTGCGCTGAAACATCTCCGCATAGGCTTCGGACACTTCAGCGGTGTCTACTTGCAGCGTGTTTTTAATGCGCACAATTTTGCTCTGCGCCGCCGGAATAAGTCCAATGGAGCCCAGAGCGACCGCAATGGCTTCACGATCGTTTTCAAAATACATGGGCACAGCGCCTTTTTCCAGGCTGATGCCGGTGATACAATTTTTATAGGTAGCGGTAAAATCTATTTTGTCCACCAGTCTTTTGGTGGTGATATCCGCCAAACCGATTCCAGTGGCATTGCCCTTGCTTCTCTTCGTTAAATCTCGCACGAATAGTCGTTTAACCTTTGTGGGGTGGGGAAAAACGCCCAGCATATCTCGATTTCTGCCGGTGATGTTCGGATCGATGCCGACCCCGCTGATGTCTTTTCCCATCTCGTCAATAATTAAAAGATCAATCTCATTGAAAGGAAGTTTGGCCATCATTTTCTTGGACTCGAGTAAGAGCTCTTTTTCTTTGTTTTCAATGTCAACGTTTTTTATAGCTTTAATCTTAGCCGTTTGGCCGTATGCGTTCTCCAGAATCCCCACGGCGCAGATAACCGGCGCTTTTGTCAATACCAGGCGGGCGGCATCGGTAATAATTTTAAAAAATGTGTGCTGAACAGCGGCTTTATGGTAAAGCTCTGCACCTTTTAGTTTTCCCATGCCGATGGCCATCATCTTCATCAAGCCACTTTCGATAGGTGCCTTAAATTTTGTGTGGGATTTGATGCGATTGACCACCACGATATGATCTGCAGCCAGAGCGTTTTTATCCATATAGACCGGAACACTATCTTCAGAGAATCCGATCTCTTCCGTTTCCATGGATGAGATAATCGGCACTTTAACGGATGCTTCGGTTACGCCCAACTGCTCCAGCATGGCAATCTGCCCCGCGTCCGTTGCCCCGCCATGGCTGCCCATGGCCGGGAATAAAAACGGATCGGCATCGAGAGATTTTAAAAATTCAACGATTGCCCCCAAGATTTCAGCGATATTGGCAATCCCGCGACTGCCGGCCGTAATTGCTACCCGGTGCCCGGGCTGAATTGCAGACCAGGACAATCTGTCCAATTCAGACCTGACCGTTTCGCGGATATCTTTGACCTTTGCGTCGGCAAATCTTTGACGGATGCGATACATTTTGGGTAGATTCATGGGACCCTCATATTGTGCGGATTAAACTATTTCCTTATCCGACTATGGACGTTATTTCAATTAAAATTAACAGGAATCAGCATCTTTAACTAAACCCAAAATTAGTTTACATAAAGAAAAAGGGGTCAGATCTTTGAAATTGACAAACTAAAATAAAAAGGGGTCAGATCTTTGAAATTGACAAACTATATAAAATATGCTTTTAAGATCCCATGGCGAGACCACTGAGAATAGAATATCCTGGTGCGTATTGTCATGTGATGAACCGAGGCAACCGTCGAGAGGATATATTTATAACAGACAAAGACCGCAAGGTTTTTCTGGAAGGGTTGGCAGATAGCTGTGAAATTTACCATATTAAACTAGTCACCTGCGTGTTAATGGCACATAACACTTCCACCTACTTGTCCAGACACTGCAAGCTAATCTAAGCGAGTTTATGCGGCATTTTTTGGTCACTTACACAGTGAGGTTTAATCGCCGCAATCGGCGAGCGGGCCATGTTTTTCTCTCCGAGCCGGAGGCAAGGGCGGTTCAAACCGTTGCTGGTCGATAAAGATGAATATCTTTTACCGCTGAGTCGCTATATACATTTAAATCCGATCTGAACAAGTCGGCGGTTTAAAGATGCTGAGTTTTCGACAAAATCAATTTCAACGAATCCAGGAACAAATAGATGAAATATCAAATTTAAAAATCTGACCGCTTTTTTGCAAAAGGAGCGTAAGCGAAAGTTTGAACTCAGCCGAAACGATCGATTCAGATACCGCACGCGCTATTTTACGGATTCCGGCATCATCAGATCTAAAGAATTTGTTTCAAAGACGTATATGCGCTTCATGCATCACTTTAATTCAAAAAATGAAAAAAAACAAAGCCCATAAAGGGATTATCCGGCGTCTATTCCTTGAAACGACTTTCTGAAGTCATTTAAAAACAGTTTTATAGTCTTCCAGATAAAGATTTTGGGCTGCGTTATCAGTCGCCCCCTTTTACAACGTACTCTTTGTACGCCTTACTCACAGGGGTCCTTCTATTCTTGCCAAAATAAAAAATTATCTGAGTTGAAGTTTTGAAAAATTTTATCATAATAAAACAGTATCTTACAGTATTAAATTTATCATGCTATATCACTAATCAAGTTCTGACAGCTAATATTCTATTTTTTGGGGCTTGACTAATACCTATTGATGGCCAATGATTGATTCTAAACCACAAAAACCTTAACAATTTAAATTGTTAGGTGATTAAATGGCTTCCGGGGACAAAATACTGGCATTAAGAAATTAGCAGGGCTCAAGCCAACAGCAACTGGTTAAAAAAGTTGGAACCAGCGGCCCGGTTATCGGAAGATACAGACGCGGGGGACTGGCGGATGCCTTCGCTGGCACCCTGGATTATCTGATCGATGATACAGGCAAAGCCGCAGAGATCAAAGACAAGGCTATGGTCCAGAGAATAGTCGAGATCGAGACCCTGAAGCAAGAGAATAAAAAAACCATTGTACAAGTGATCGACAGCCTGCTAAAAAATAAAAATGTAAAAAAAGGCGTATGCAACGTAATAGGAGTTAAAAACATGCAAACCGAAAGCATCAAACAACAAGCCCATAAACTCTTGGACAATTTACCAGAGTCTGCAACCTGGGAGGATTTGATGTACCGCATCTACGTCCGACAAGCCATAGAAGCCGGGATCAAAGACAGTGACCAAGGCCGCACACTGAGAGTCAAGGAAGTGCGCAAAAAATTTGGTTTGCCGGCATGAGGGTTTTCTGGACACAAAACGCTATCGAGCATCTGGTCAACATCTACGAGCACATTGCCCTCAATTCTCCCACCTACGCCAACCGGATGGTGGACAGAATCACCCACCGTTCAGAGCAAATTGCTGATCAGCCAATATCCGGTCGCAAAGTGCCGGAATATCAGAGCGAAGATATCCGCGAGCTGATTGAAAAACCTACCGGATTATTTACCGCATCAAAGCAGATCAAATCGACGTTTTAGCGGTCATCCATAGCGCACACTTGCTGCCCGAAGAGATTTAACAGCGATAAGGCAGCGTGCTGGGGCTGCAGCGCTTGAAGAACAGGTTCTGCGGCGCAGCCGGTCTGATTTAATACCTGTCACTCGCAAATATTCCGTCCATGCTGAAATTATTGACTTTTTTGCATAGACCTGCCAACGCTTCATCCATGATGAAGATCCTGCTAAAACTGTTCTTTATATTGAGGGATCGGGACGGAATCTATGGAACGATTTTCCGCCAACGCTTGAAAAACATGGGCATAAACGAAGTGGTTACGGCACCCCGAAGTCCCTGGCAAAATCCGTTCGTTGAAAGGTTGATCGGATCAATACGCAGAGACTGTCTGGATCACGTTATCGTACTGAACGAAAGCCACCTGAGTCGGATCTTATCCTCTTATTTCGATTACTATCATTACGCTAGAACCCATTATGGACTCAGGAAGGACACTCCCTTTGAGCGCCCAGTTCAGCCCAGACCGGCCAAAGGCGCCAAGGTGATCGAGTTACCCCGATTGGGCGGATTGCATAATCGGTACGAATGGGAAGAGGCTGCGTAGACAAAGGTTTCACTGTTTACTGTCTGATCTCCTGAGACCAGCCGTTTTTAGCTCATGCCGGCTATTGCTTTAACATGATGGATGCCAAATTTTATTGATAAGAAAGTCTTCTTGATAGCTCCGGATAAACAGAAAATAAAGTCGGTTTCAGACCAGTTGCATTAAATTTGATGGCCGAAAGACGTAGACCTTTCGCACAAATGCCGAAAATTTAATTTTTGCGAGTGACAACCTGTAAAGTATCATTGTTTGTCAGAAACGATCACCTTGAGTTGGGAAGTTTTTGAACATGCCCTGCCCTATTCTGATTGATTTTATAATGATTTCAATTGAAAAGCCTCGTCAAATGCATCAGATTCATAGTATATCGCGTCAATCTGAATCTTCCGATGTTGAAGAATTGCCCATTGCCATTTATCCGAAAAGAATTAAAGAGATCACCCCTACTGAATATCGATTGGAACCTGGCCAATTAAAGAAATCTACCGTATGTCTTATAATGCTTATTTAACCACCAAAATGACAGCTATTAGCCTGATAATCTACCTGCTTTTTGGCTTTTTTTGCGAATTATCTATCACTTACTGTGGACCGACCCCCGACCCACAAAAGTAGTTGAAGGAAACGCGAGCGCTTCGGTCAAATGATAAGCAGCCTGCAGATATGATGTCGGGCAGAGCGGAAAACATCCTTTGCAATCTTTGCATTCCTTTGCTGCTAATTCAGGAATAAATTTTATCTCCCGGGTGGATCCCCTGTCATAAAAGCCAATAGCATTTTTCTTCTTGACTTCAACACAGTATCTCACGCAGAGGCCACATAGGATACAAAAGGTGGATTGCTTTTCAAATCGATCTTTGTCGGCACCGTACTCTTCCGCCAAACCTAATAACACCTCGGAATCCGGCGCATGCGCTAAAAACTGTTCCACAAGGATTTTGCGGATATTATCAATCTGTTCATTTCGGGTGGTTACGACCATATTTTGATCTATCGGACGAACGCAGGCCGCGACAAGACCTTTTCTGCCGCCGGCGTCCACTTCTACGACGCAAATTCGGCAGGCACCATAGGGTTCTAATTCTTCGTGATGACAAAGGGTCGGAATGTGTATCCCCACACTTCGGGCTGTCTCCAAAATAGTCATCCCTTCTTCTGCATCAACATCTCTTCCATCGATTTGTAAATGAATTTTACTCATTTTATTTGCTCTTTCCTACGATAGTTCTTTCCTCTTCAGGGATAGGAGGGGGAACAGGTTCTCCGGACAGCCGAGTTACCGCACTAAAACCTGAGGGGCAAACCTCATAACACGTTCCACAATTTGTACATTTCTCCTGGTCAATGACATGAATCTGTTTCTTAGCGCCAACAATTGCTTCAGCAGAACACTTCCGTTTGCAAATCATACAAGCCTTGCATTTTTCAGGATCAATATAATACGCAATCAGTTCCTTACAGGCATAAGCCGGGCAACGCCTGTCCTTGATGTGTGCCTCATACTCATCTCTAAAGTAGCGTATCGTGCTGAGAACCGGATTCGGTGCACTCCCCCCCAGAGCGCAAAGAGAGGCATTTTGAGTTGATATGGCGATCTCCTCCAAGAACTCAATATCACCCTCTCGCCCCTTACCTTCACTGATTCTATTCATGATTGAAAGCATGTGTGTAATGCCCTCACGGCATGGGGAGCATTTGCCGCACGATTCACCGGCTAGAAACTTGAGAAAATATTTAGCGACATCGATCATGCAGGTATCTTCATCCATGACGATCATCCCGCCGGACCCCATAATCGCACCAACCTTGGCCAGCTCGTCAAAGTCGACTTTAATATCAAGGTGTTCTTCTGGGATACAACCGCCTGACGGCCCGCCTGTCTGAACTGCTTTGAACTTTTTACCTCCGGGAACGCCGCCGCCAATCTTAAATATAATGTCTCTCAGGGAGATGCCCATGGGAACTTCTACAAGTCCGGTATTATTTACCTTCCCAACCAGTGAGAAAATTTTAGTACCTTTACTGTTCTCGGTGCCTATTGATGAAATGTATTCGGGCCCATTATTAAGAATCAGGGGAATATTGGACCAGGTCTCCACATTGTTGATATTTGTCGGTTTGCCAAAAAGTCCTTTTACCGCTGGAAATGGAGGTCTCGGCTTTGGTTCGCCGGCTTTCCCCTCAAGGGACGCGAGGAGAGCGGTTTCTTCACCGCAAACAAAAGCACCGGCACCCTGATGCAGCGTGATTTTAAAATCAAAGCCTGAGCCAAGAATATTTTCTCCAATTAAACCAATTTTTTCAGCCTGCTTGATTGCAAGGGTTACATTTTCTACGGCCAACGGGTATTCTTGCCGGACATAAAGATACCCCTCGTTAGCACCGATTGCATAGGCGCCGATGATGAGCCCTTCGAGCACTGCAAAAGGATTTCCCTCAAGGAGTGCTCTATCCATAAACGCACCCGGATCTCCCTCATCGGCATTGACAATGACATACTTTTTCTTCTCTTTACTAGCGGCGGCAAATCCCCACTTTGTACCGGCAGGAAACCCGGCGCCGCCTCGACCTCTCAGGTTTGAATCCTTTACCAACTGTACCACTTGCTCCGGAGTCTCCTCCGTGAGAGCCTTCACCAAGGCGGAATAACCACCCACTGCGATATAGTCTTCAATGCTCTTAGGGTCAATCTTAATATTGTTACCGATAAGGTGCCGCATCTGATTCTTATAAAATGGAATCTCGGATTCGCGGGCTATTGTCATATCATTGCTGGGATCGACATATAGTAATCTGTCAATGACCTTTTTTTCAATGATGGTCTGAGAAATAATCTCCTCTGCATCATCCGGTTGCACCTGAAGATAACATGTCTCATCAGGATAGATCACAACAATGGGGCCTCTTTCACAAAAGCCGGGACAGCCGGTTTCCCTGATATCCACAATTTTGGCATCAAGGCCCTGTTTTTCTATCTCCTCTTTGAATGCGGTGACCACTTTGCCAGCACCGAGAGCAAGGCATCCCGTTCCGGTACATACAGCAATACAGGGTTTGTTGGGATCCCTTTTTGATATAATGTCCTTCCTGAATTCTTCCAATTCAGCAGGTGAATTTATCCTTGGCATAATCTTTCCTTACTCGTAGTTTTTCAACACTTCTTCTGTCCTGGCCGATGCCATATTGCCATGATATTCGCCATCAATTACCATTACTGGCCCTAACGCACAGCAGCCAACGCAACTAACCGTCTCCAGGCTGTACTTTAAATCCTGGTCTGTCTCGCCGGGCTTTATTCCGGTGTGCCCTTCTACTGCGTCGAGTACCCGTGTCGCACCGCGTACATGACAGGCTGTGCCGGTACAAACGTGAACTTCATGACGCCCCTTCGGCACAATACTGAAAGCTTTGTAAAAGGTAATGATGTGCTGTATCCGGTTCATTGGCACGTCCAGTTTCTTACTGACCAAGTTTAATGCTGCCTTTGGAAGCCATCGAATTTCACTCTGAATATCCATCAATACTTGAATCAGTGAACTGGGGTCACTCTGATATTTATCTATAATTTTTTCGATTTTGCCATTATCCATAGCCGCTATCCTATCTTTCCTCTTTCTTTGTCACTCTTTGTAAGCGTTCTTGCTCTATACAACACAAAAGCGCATTTGGCTTTCATCAAATTCGATGAATCCCTGCCTTGCTGTACGATTCAGCTGATTGGCTGCTTCACCCGGCGTGACACCTATAATCTCAGAGATTTCTCCGGCTGAGCAAGGTTTTTCACGCAGGATTGTCATGATTTGGCTTAGTTCCACCTTGTCTGCAACCAAATCCTGAAATATTTTGTCAAATTCATCACTATCGAAAAACGCATTATATGCTTCTACAGACCTCACCGGAACGCGCAATCTCTCTCTTTCCACAAGTTTTATGTAGGGAACTAAATTATAAACAACTTCAAGTTTGCGCCTAAGAACTGTTTCATCTATCCCTTCACCCTTGCCGAGAGGCCCCAGCGCCTTCACCTTGCTGGAAAAGTCATTTATCACTTCGGCATAACGGCTTCCTTCAGAGGCAGAAATATAGTCAAGCCTTAACCTATCTGGGCTCAATCCGATCATCTCGAGCAATTTTCTTCCGATATGCAATGTACTTAATGCACCGTAATTTCCCTGGGTAAGATAGTGGCACTCACCGGGCCAGCAACCGCCGATAAACACCCCGTCTTTTCCATTTAAAAGCGCCCGGTAGATAAATGCCAGGTCAACCCTGCCGGTACACATGACACGAACAATCTTAATATCTGACGCATATTGTTGTCTGGAAACTCCAGCCAAATCAGCAGCCGAGTATCCTCACCAATTGCACAAAAACCCTAAAATGCTTGGTTTAAATTCCAGTCCTGGTCCCATTTTTTTCTCACTCCTACGGCAGTATTCACTGCGGTTCTCATTCTTGAAATTCTATCAGGGCAAGAATATTTATCTAGGCCGCATCAATTTGGCAAAAGATCTCATCATCAGTATAGTGTTTTAGAGAAATCGCCCTTGCCGGACACACCGTGTTACACAGCCCGTCCCCTTTACACAGGATCGGATTCACCATGGCCTTTTTGCCTTTTTCCGTCTCGTAAAACTCAATGGCCCCATAGTCACATACCGATATGCAT
>JBAVYC010001251.1:0-4457 GCA_049698595.1 Desulfobacterales bacterium
CAAATGCCCCACAAAGGATATTCCCAAACGCCCAAACCACCCAGCAAAGCCCATATATTCGGCACCACGTCCGGGCAGTACGACATTTTTTACGGGGCCGTCTGGGGCACCCGCACGGCATTTAAAATCGGCATTTTCGTTATCGGTATCGCCATGATCATCGGGGTCGCCCTGGGTATTATTTCCGGGTATTACGGCGGCATTATCGACGAGATCATCATGCGCATCGTGGATATTATCTTCGCGATACCCCTTCTGGTATTGACGATGGCCATTGTTGTCGCTTTCGGGCGCGGTCTCGACAACGTCATGATTGCCCTGGCCTTGGTCAAGTGGCGCGATTATGTGCGTGTCATGCGATCGGGCATTTTAACCTTGCGGGAACTCGATTACGTCCAGGCTGCCAAGGTTATGGGCGTGTCCAATTTCAAGATCATGCTAAAGCACATTTTGCCAAACGGCATCTATCCGGTGCTGGTCATGGCCTCCATGGACATCGGTTCCATGGTTATCGTGGCGGCCTTTATGAGTTTTATCGGATTAGGGGCTCCCAAAGGGTATGCCGATTGGGGTCAAATGGTGGCTTTAGCCCGTAACTATATCGTCGGTCCCCCCGATGATCCGCTCAAATATTGGCATGCCATCGCCATTCCCGGTATTTGTATTATTTTATTTGTCCTGGCCTGGAATTTAATCGGCGACGCCCTGCGCGACGCCTTCGATCCGAAACAAAGAAGAAGATAAGGGGAAGTGGGAATTCGGAATGGGGATTGTTTGTACTAAATTGAGCAATTGTCGGGTCGCAGATCCGCCTCGTATGAAACTTCAGAGGAATGGATTCGATTTTATTTTTTTTTAAAGATGAGAATCCATTCCTTATTTATGGGATAGCCCAAATGCCAAAGCTTGTGGAAATCGTCGATCTCGTCACAAACTTCTATACTTACGAAGGGGTCGTGCGGGCCCTTAACCGGATCAGTCTGACCATTGAACACGGTGTCACCTTTGGCCTGGTGGGGGAATCCGGCTGCGGCAAAAGCGTGCTGGTGCGCGCGTTAATGCGGATTATACAAGAACCGGGCCGCATCGACGGGGGACGGATTCTTTTTTACCCGGAGCGTGATGCCGGCCCCGTCGATCTGGTTCAGCAATCCGAGGATTACCTGCGCGGGCTGCGGGGCAACCAAATATCGATGATCTTCCAGGAGCCGAATGCCGCTCTAAATCCGATCATGAGTATTGGCGATCAGATCGCCGAGAGTTTCCTTATCCATCGCCGCCGGGAATTGGAACGGGATGCATCAACGACACGCTCCGTGATCCCGACCCGTTCCAAGAGCCGCCTGCGCAAAGAAGCACTGCGCCGGGTCGTCTCACTGTTGGAACAGCTCGGCATTGCCAATCCAAAAGAAATTGTCCACCGCTTTCCTCACGAACTTTCCGGAGGAATGAAGCAGCGTATCGTTATCGCCATCGCCCTGGCCTGCCGCCCCATGCTGCTGATTGCCGACGAAGCCACTTCCAACCTCGATGTAACCATCCAAGCCCAGATTCTGCAACTATTGCTCGAGTTAAAGAAAACCCAAATTTCTTCAGTGCTCCTGATCACCCATGATTTGGGGGTTGTCGCCGAAACCTGCCAGCGAGTGGGCGTTATGTATGCCGGCAACCTATGCGAAGTCGCCGATGTGCGGGAGTTGTTTTCCCACCCACGCCATCCCTATACCCAGGCCCTGCTCGCGGCCGTGCCGAAATTCAGCCAGGAAGGCCAATTAAAGAGCATCGACGGCAATGTGCCCAACCTGGTCACACCGCCGCCCGGCTGCCGGTTCCATCCGCGCTGCACCCAGGCGAAACCCGCCTGCCGCCAACGATTCCCGACGGATACGCACCTGGGCAACAACCACACGGTCGCCTGCTATCTATACACCGACCAATCCCGAGCGAGCGCGCCATGACCGACCCAACCAAAATCTTAGCCTTAAAGGATCTTAAAAAACATTACCCCATTATGGGCGGTGTGTTGCGACGACAGGTGAATTCGGTCAAAGCCTTAGATGGTATCAATATCGATATTTATCGGGGTGAGTGTTTGGGTGTCGTAGGAGAATCCGGTTGCGGGAAGACCACGACCGCTAAAACCATCATTGGCCTGGAAGACGCCACCCATGGTAAAATCCAATATTTTCCAAATGGGGGCAATGAAAAAACATTACCGCTGGATATCGCCGCAATGGGAAAGCGCGGTTTAAAAAAATCGGGTATTCGCGCCAAATTACAGATGGTATTTCAAGACCCGACGACGTCTCTCGACCCCCGCATGCTGATAAAAAATATCATTGCCGAACCCATTTTAGCCTTGCAACGGGTCGGTTCACGTGATTTGGAAGCACGTGTATTGGAACTGCTTAGAACGGTAGGGTTGACCAAAGATCACTACCTGCGCTATCCGCACGAATTTTCAGGCGGTCAACGCCAGCGAATTGCAGTGGCCCGGGCCATCGCCACAAACCCCGAGTTTCTCATCCTGGATGAGCCCACATCGGCGCTGGATGTTTCTGTCCAGGCCCAAATTCTGAATCTTCTCAAACAATTGCAGCAAAAACTCAATTTGACCTACCTTTTTATCACCCATCATCTACTGGTGGTCAAATACATT
Organism: Desulfobacterales bacterium; assembly: GCA_049698595.1. Lineage (GTDB taxonomy): Bacteria > Desulfobacterota > Desulfobacteria > Desulfobacterales > JAFDCJ01 > JAFDCJ01. The sequence goes on from JBAVYC010001251.1 coordinate 2,660, forward strand.
AGCAGCCGCCTGGCAGTCATGTATCTGGGAAAAGTGGTGGAAATAGCTCCCACCGAAGAACTCTTCCGGCATCCCTTACATCCGTATACCCATGCCCTGCTTTCGGGTATTCCGGTGCCGGAGGTCGGGCACCAGCGCAAGCGCATCGTTCTTTCCGGTGATGTCCCCAGTCCCGTCAACCCGCCGGCCGGTTGCCGTTTTCACACCCGCTGTCCTTTTGTCCTTGAACACTGCCGGGAAGAGGAGCCGCTGCTTGAAGCGATGGCGCCCGGGCACTCCGTGGCCTGTCATCGAAAGCAAGACATGGCAAAGCTAGTCAGCGAGAAGTTTGGCTGAATGTGACTAAAAAGATCTTGATAATCATGAGAATTCCGTCTATAGGCCCTTGATTGTAAACTTTTTGCATCTTATGTTAAAAAAGTTTCGGTACTCAAGCAGTGTAAAGTGATATAAATCAGCGACCCCCAGCAGAGGTGGCCCCGGTCCCTTCCGGGGGCCATCCTCAGACCCTCAGCTCTGCTGGTGGTCGCTGATTTTTGCGGTTTATCCGGGTTAGTTTATATTTGCTAAGAAATAATTTAAAATCAGAGGTGATGAAATGAAGATTAAAACTATTGTAATCCTTGGCGCCCTGGTTGCCTTGGTCACTGCCGGTGCAGGTATGGCCGTCGCCGCTAATCCGAAGGTCGAAATGGAGACATCCAAAGGGAAAATGGTGATTGAACTTTTCCCCGATAAGGCGCCTGAAACCGTGAAAAATTTTTTAAATTACGTCGAGACCAAATATTACGACGGCACCATCTTTCACCGGGTGATTCCGAAATTCATGATCCAGGGCGGCGGTTTTACATCGGACATGAAACAAAAGTCCGCCGGTGCACCGATTAAGAATGAAGCGGATAACGGTTTGAAAAATGACCGCGGCACCATCGCCATGGCACGCACCGGTGACCCCCACAGCGCAACCGCCCAATTTTTTATCAACAGCGTCAACAATGATTTCCTGAATCACAAAAGCAAAACACAGCAGGGCTGGGGATATGTGGTCTTCGGTAAAGTAATTGCGGGGATGGATATAATCGATGCCATATCTGCGTCAAAAACCGTCACGCGTGGAAGGTTTCGTGATGTTCCGGCCGAAACCATTGAAATAATCAGTGCCAGGGTGCTGAAATAAAACAAAATACTGGCTACTGGATGATTGTTGGAGCGCAACGGAAATCCCGATTTATCGGGGATACTGGATTAACGAGGTATTGTGTCGATTTTATAACTATAGGAAAAGCGAGGCGAGGTCTGGCTTATGGAAAATAAAAATAAAGTATCGAAGATACTCGTGGTGCAGGGCAGTCCCCGCAAAAAAGGCAATAGTATTGCGCTGGCGGAGCAGATCGCCAAGGGAGCCGAGTCGGTTGGAGCGGTAGCAGAAAGAATTTATCTGCACGCCAAGAATATCTCTCCCTGTCAGGCTTGCTATGCATGTCAGCGGCCGGACAGCAGCGGTTGTGCCATCGATGATGAGATGCAACCGATTTATAAAAAACTGATTGATACCGATTGCTGGATCATCGCCAGTCCTGTTTACTGGTTTACCATGTCGGCCCAGACAAAGCTTTTTATGGATCGGTGTTTTGCGCTGCAAGCTTACAAAAAAGATGCCTTTGCGGGAAAACGGATTGCCATCGCCATGAGTTACGGAGATACGGATGCTTTCAATTCCGGATGCGTAAATGCCCTGCGAACTTTCCAGGATGCATTTAAATATGTAGGGGCAAATTTAGTCGGCATGGTCTATGGC
>JBAVYC010001252.1:0-9887 GCA_049698595.1 Desulfobacterales bacterium
CACTTCTGACAGACTGCGCGCTGGCGGCCTGCTATTTTATGCTGGCCGCCTCAGACAAGGGTCTGGGTACTTGCTGGATAGGATTAGGGACCCATATAAAATCCTCTGAGCTTTTGAAATCAATGGCTATGCCGGAAGATTATAAAATCGCAGCACCTATTATTATCGGATATCCGAAGAACATTCCTGAAATCCCCGCAAGATCAGAACCTCGGATTCTTAAAGTAATCCACTGAACCTGAAGCCCGGATGCCGTCAACCCGATGATCGCACTTTACGGGGTTTGTTCTGAAAGATCGAACATCGAATGATGATGGCACTCCGCTCCGCAGTTTAGTCTTTTGGTTTCAAAAATACGATGTCAAACCTTGAACGACCCTTTCCGCCTTCCATATCCGACTTCAGCTTTCAAATCCCGTTGGCTTACATTTCCGCATTCCTCTCTATTCCCATTTCCCTCCGGGGCCGCTTCTCTCCGAGGCGTAGGATCATGCCGCTACGAGCCGGAGGCCAGCCCGCAGCGCCTACAGCTCGAAGAGGCCGGAGGCCGCCTTCAATCTGTTCCCCAGCGCAAGAATAACCTAACGTTTGGGATCACTGCCGGTATCCATTCCGCCCATCCATACTATTTCAGTATGACATTATAACCGCCATAATCATTTTTAACTAACTAAAATAATTATATAAAAAAAATTACTAAAATTAAAAAAAAATATTGACATTTGATCCGTTTCTTGACAAAAAAAGTCGACAACTATCTTGATAAAATAAGTCAAGAAGTTTCCCGACTAAATAAGTCAGGATTGTGCATCATGCCGATTACACCCAAAAAAAATCAGTATGCCCTGCGGGCTATTTTTGAACTGGCCAAGCATCGGGGCAAAGGCCCCAAGAAGATCTCCGAAATTGCCGAGGTCCAGTCCATCCCGCTGCGATTTCTGGAGGTCATCCTCGGTCAATTAAAAGGCAGCGGTCTGGTGGAATCCAAACGGGGGTTTTATGGTGGATATACCCTGACCCGGTCTGCCGATAAAATTAGTGTGGGAGAGGTGCTCAGGTTTATGGATAAACCAATGGGCTCCGAAAACTGCGGGGCCTGTGTGTCCACAAGTAATTGCCCGTTCAGCGGGAATTGTGCTTTTGCCGCGATGTGGAATCGGGTCAATGAGGCGATATTTGATATTTATGACAGCACCACCATCCAGGATCTTCTTAACAACGAAAAAAATATAATACACCGGAGAAAACAATAAACCGGATAAGGTAAGGATTAAACACATGGGGAAGGGAAGAGCACTTTTACGCTGGAACGCTATTTTAGTTGCGCTTGCGATGATCTCATTTTCAATGCACGGCCCCGCAGTTTTTGGAACTGAAACCCAACCCAAGAAGGCGCTTGAAATGCGGGCGGATATCATTCAGATCGATTCCATGAACGTCTTTGGCAAACTTGAAAAGCCTGCAGTGACATTTCTTCATCAAAAGCACACCGATGCACTTGAAAAGAAAGGCAAGGACTGCGCCGCATGCCATCTGTCCGAAAAAGACCCGACACTGGATATCGAACGAATGTCCACCATGTATATGCGGCTTAAAAATACATCCCAGCAAGAGGTCATGGATATATACCACGACAACTGCATCAGCTGCCACAAAGAAACCAAGGCCGCCAACGAACCCAGCGGCCCGCTTGAGTGCGGCGGATGCCACCGGGAACAGGTAACCGTGATTTCCTCCTGGCAGCCCATCGGCATGGATAAATCCCTGCACTACCGTCATTCAAAAGCCCAGGACGACAAGTGTGAGAAATGTCATCATGAGTATAACGAGAGCACCAAAAAGCTTTTCTATGCCAAGGGCAAAGAAGGCACCTGCCGCTATTGCCACGCTGAAAAGACGGAAGACAATCGGATTTCACTGCGGCTGGCTTCACACATCGCCTGTATCGATTGTCATCGCAGGACGATTGCTAAAAACGAAAGTGCCGGACCTTTTAACTGCAACGGCTGCCACGAACCCGCAGAACAGAAACTGATCGCAACAGTTAAAGATGTTCCCCGCATGAAGCTTAACCAACCCGACTTTGTGTTTGTTAAAACCTCTGCTTCCAACCCTAAAAAGTCCAATCCGGGGACCCGCATGAAGCTGGTGCCGTTCAATCATCAAGCCCATGAAAAATATAATGATTCCTGCCGGGTCTGCCACCATGCGGCCTTAAATGACTGTGTTCAATGTCACTCCCTCGAAGGGTCCAAAGAAGGGGATAACGTCACGCTGCAGCAGTCTATGCACCGGCTAAACGTGAATCAAAGCTGCATGGGCTGTCATGAAGCCGAACTAAATAAGCAGACCTGCGCCGGCTGCCACACGTCCTTTGAAAAAAAGCGCCAGCAAGGGACAACTTCCTGCGAAAATTGCCACATGGTTCCACCATCCCGGATCACCCATGAGGTTCAACCGGCCGAACAGAAAATGATGGCCGCCGCAACCCTTGAAGCCCGTGAGGCCGTTACGGTGACCTATGATGACCAGGAAATACCGGAGATTGTCACGATCAAGGCCTTGATGAATCAATATGAACCGGTAAAACTTCCGCACCGTAAAATTATCAATACATTGTTCAATAACATCAAAGATAACAAACTGGCGAATTATTTTCACCACGAAAAGGGCACGATTTGCCAGGGCTGCCATCACAACAGCCCGGCAGCGAAAAAACCGCCCAATTGTGTGAGCTGCCACGGCCGGCCCTTTAATGCGAAGGACCCCTTTAAGCCCGGATTGATGGCTGCCTATCACAGGCAATGCATGGAATGCCACAAGGCAATGGATATTAAAAAGCCGGTTTCAACCAATTGCACTGCATGCCATGCAAAAAAAACATGAATCGGGAACCGTTCAGAGGTTCAGGGTTCAAAGGTTCATGGGTTGACGTCCAATCTGAAACGTTCATTCGTGACCCGGAACCAGCCGGGCCCGCGCCGCGTCACGGCGGGAGGAAAACCGCATGAGAATAGAACGATATAAAGATATTACGGTAGGGTAACCTTGAACGCTGAACCCAGAACCTTGAACCGATCACTATTTAAGAGGTAGATATATGTCCATTTCAAGGCGAAAGTTTCTCGGATGGCTGGGCGCTGCCGGTTTTGGCAGCGCATTGGGCAATACCGCACGTGCTGCTTCCAACAAGCATTTTGACGGCTATCCCAATAGCAACGGCGTGCTTTTTGACAATACCCGCTGCATCGGCTGCCGCAAATGCGAAGAAGGCTGCAACCGTGTCAATGAACTACCGGAACCGGAACGTCCGTTTAGCGACCTTTCCTTGCTGGATGCCAAACGCCGAACCACGGCCAAAGCTTACACGGTTGTCAACCGTTATGATGATATCGTCAGTGAAAAAGGCCCGCTGTACACCAAATTCCAGTGCAACCACTGTCTTGAACCGGCCTGTGCTTCAGCATGCTTTGTGCGGGCATTTACCAAAACCGAAACCGGTGCAGTCGTTTACGATGAATCGGTTTGTGTGGGCTGCCGCTACTGTATGATTGCCTGTCCTTTTGAAATACCGACCTACGAATATGACAAGGCGTTTACTCCCCGGGTGATGAAATGTACCATGTGTTATCCGCGAGTCGTCAAAGGCTTGCTGCCCGGATGTGTCGAGGCCTGCCCAACCGAGGCTCTCACCTTTGGAAGCCGGCAGGACCTTTTAAAAATCGGGCGTGAACGGATCGCTAAATTTCCGGAGCGCTACGAGGATTATATATATGGTGAGAATGAAATGGGAGGGACCAGCTGGCTTTATCTGTCCGGGGTGTCTTTCAAGGACGTCGGGATGAGAGAAGATCTTGGCGTTACGCCGGCACCGAAGCTTACCGCCGGTGCTTTAAGCGTTGTGCCGATGGTTGTTGGACTCTGGCCGGTTCTGCTGACCGGAATTTATGCGATCAACAAAAGAAAAGGAAAAATTGAAAAACAGGAGAAAGAACAGGCTGTTGTCGCTGCATTAGAAAAAGCGCAGAACGAAGCCGAAGCAAAACTGGCCGAAGCAATGCAAAAGGCCGAAAAGGAAAAAGCGGCGGCCATTGAAACCGCCGTTAGCAAAGCCCTTGAAGAAGCTGCCAAAGCATCTGAAGAAGACGCCGACGACACAGCAGTTGAGGATGCTGACCAGAAGTCGAGCGAGGAGGATTCCTGATGTCTGATGAAGCCACGACCACCGGCAAATCTTATTTGACACCGTTTAATGTGATTGCCGGTATCATCATTGTTATCGGTCTTTTTGTTACGGTCATGCGATTTACCAGAGGATTGGGCGCCGTCACCAATCTTTCCGATTACAATCCCTGGGGAATCTGGATCGGTTTCGATTTGTTGGTCGGCGTCGCGCTGGCAGCCGGAGGGTTTGTCACTTCTGCCGCTGTCTATATTTTCGGCATGAAGAAATACCATTCAGCGGTCAGACCTGCCATCCTGACCGGTTTTTTAGGCTACGCCATGGTTGTTGTGGCGCTTAATTATGATGTCGGCAGACCCTGGCGCCTGCCGTATCCCTTTATCATGCAGCAGGGCACGACATCCCTCTTATTTGAAGTGGCTGCCTGCGTAGCCCTTTACCTCACGGTTTTGTTTCTTGAATTTTCACCGGCCGCGCTGGAATGGCTTGGTCTGAAAAAAGCACGCAACATCATTATCAAACTAACGCTTTTGCTCACCATCTTCGGGGTCGTTCTTTCGACACTGCATCAGTCCTCACTGGGGGCACTGTTTCTAATTGCACCGTCGAAACTGCACCCGCTCTGGTATTCACCGTACATTGCCGTATTTTTCTTTGTATCCGCTATTATTGCGGGTCTTTCCATGGTTATTTTTGAAAGTACACTGTCTCATCACTACTTTGCCGATAAAATGGATGCGGCCCATTTAAAAGAAAAAGATGATATTGCTTTGGGCTTCGGCAAGGCGGCTTCTTTCGTTTTGGCCGGTTATTTCATCATCAAGGTGATCGGGATATCCGAAGGCAACCACTGGCACCTGTTGAGCACATCTTATGGCCTCTGGTTCCTGGTGGAATTGCTGGGATTTGTGGCGTTGCCCTGCTTTTTCTATGCCATCGGTGTGCGCGAGAAGAATTTGAGAATAATTAAATGGACCGCCGCTTGGACGGTGTTCGGCATTTTTCTCAACCGTTTGAATGTCGGTCTGATTGCCTTTAACTGGCATTTGCCGTCGAGTGAACGATATTTTCCGCACTGGATGGAAATTGCGGTTTCCGTTTTCCTGGTCACCGTCATATTGATTGTATTTCGCTTCATCGTTACCCGCATGCCGGTACTGTATGCACATCCGGATTACCCGGAGGAGCACTAGAAATTAGATCCACAATTGCCAACCAAAATACGAGAAATAAATTGACCAACATTATAGGGAGACAAGATGGAAGGGACTATTCATACCCTGCAAGACTATATGCTCCACACCGAAAGCATCACCTACATTTTAATCGTAGGGGCGCTTATCGGCATAACGTATTTCTATCGCTTTCTCACAGAAAGAGACGACGATGAAGAGTGATGTTTGGAGCCATTGAATGAAAAAAAGTCAGTATTAAGGAGCAACACATGTATGAATTTGTTACCGGCCCTCTGGCCTGGCTGTCATTTGCCGTCTTTTTTATCGGGCTAATCGTACGCACGGTGCTGTACATCAGGGGGCTCGACTGGAAACTGGATCGTGTGACCTATTCGGTCAACACCGCTTATGGAATTAAAGGTGCCGTCCGTTCCATAGTCTTTTGGTTGTTTCCATGGGCAACCCACAGCTACCGCAACAATCCCTGGTTCACTTTATGGGTATTTTTGATGCATATCGGCCTGTTGCTCACCCCCGTATTCCTGTTGGGACACAATATCCTGCTGAGAGAGAGATTGGGGTTCAGCCTTTGGACTTTGCCGGAGGGGGTGTCGGATGTCCTCACGATCCTTGTGATCGTCGCCGTGATTTTTTTGATTTTGCGCCGCATCGCGCTGCCTGAAGTCAGACTCATCACGACGGCATATGATTACTTGATGATTGCCATTGCCGTAGCCCCGTTTATTACCGGCTTTATAGCCGCTCACGGGACATCGAGTTACAATTTCTGGATCATTGCCCACGTCATTAGCGGTGAAATTGTTCTGGTGGCGATACCGTTCACCAAGCTATCACATTTTGTTCTCTTTTTTCTTTCCAGAGCACAACTCGGCATAGACTACGGAGTCAAACGCGGTGGCATGAAAAGCAAGGGTATGGCGTGGTAGGGGGAGCTACAATTGACTCTCGTTAATTGGTTTAAGATGAATAAAATCTAATTCAAAGGATATAGAACCATGCCGGAAGGAATACTTTGCAATAAAAAAAACGTAAACACAAAAGAAGACCTGCATGCGCTTTTGGCGGATAAAAGCGGCAAACAATATTACGAGGAAATGAACCACCTCGATGTGGATCGCAAAAAATTGTGGGGGACGATCCAGAAAACCTTCAAATCACGCCTGAAATCCTGGCTTGAAGTCTGTTCGCACTGCGGCCTGTGTGCCGAAAGCTGTTTTTACTATCTTGCGAACAACAAGGACCCCAAGCAGGTTCCTTCTTATAAAATTCAATCCACGCTGGGTCAACTAATTAAGCGCAAGGGGAATGTGGATAATGCATTTTTGCAGGAGTGTATGGACACGGCATACGCGAAATGTACCTGCTGCACACGCTGCGGTGTATACTGCCCATTTGGGATCGATACCGGCGTCATGTTTGGTTATCTTCGTGGTTTGTTGTTTGCCCAGGGTTTTGTGCCCTGGGAGATGAAAATCGGTTCCGGGATGCACCGGGTATACCGGGCCCAAATGGATATCACCACGGAAGACTGGGTGGATACCTGTGAGTGGATGGCTGAAGAATATGAGGATGACTGGCCGGGATTAACCATTCCCGTTGATAAAGAAAATGCTGATATCATGTATACCGTCAACGCCAGGGAACCCAAGCATTATCCGGAAGATATCGCTGAGGCTGCGATTTTGTTTCATGTGGCCGGTGAAAACTGGACGGTTCCCAGTGAAGGCTGGGAGGAAACCAGCCTGGCCATGTTCGGCGGCGACTGGGAAGCCTGCAAGTTGCAGGTTGAGTCGGTGTATGATGCCATGGATCGATTAAAACCTGATCGAATGGTGGTAACCGAATGCGGGCATGCCTATCGGGCCACGGTCATTGAAGGACCCTATTGGGCCGGTCTTAAAACCGGGAAAACGCCGGTTGAAAGTTTCCATTACGTGGAATGGGTGGCGGAAGCCCTCCGAACCGGAAAACTGAAAATAGATCCCTCCAAAAAGATCAAGGAGCCGGTGACCTATCAGGATTCCTGCAACTATGTGCGCAACGGCGGCCTTGCCGACATCGGCAGGGAGATCATGGGCTATATCGCCGAGGATTTCAGGGAAATGATACCCAACCGGGAGCATAATTTCTGTTGTGGCGGCGGCGGCGGCTTAAACGGTATCGGCCGCTATCGCCAACAGCGCAATATCGGTCTGAAGGTCAAGCGCGATCAGATTTTGGCCACGGGAGCCAAGCTTGTCATCGCACCCTGTCACAATTGCTGGGATGCGATCAGGGATCTGGAGGAGGTCTACAAAATTGGAATCCGGTGGTCCTTTTTGAAACCGTTGTTGATCAATATGATCGAAGTGCCGGAGCATTTGAAGCCGAAAGAAGAATAAGTGAACCAAATCATCCTGCAAAACGACGGGTCTATTATTGAAAGCAATAAAATTGTTCCAGGCGACTCATTGATGATACTCGGCTGCCAGGTTGAATTGGGGCCAGGATATACCTTAAGAAGCTTCTTTCGGATGTTTGAAAAATATACCCTGCTCTTAAAGCTGGATGCGTTTGTCAGCGATTGCATGCAGCGTTACCGGGGATGCCCCAAGGGTCATTGCACCAGTGATGACATCAATCATTTGGAGTTTTACAAAACCGTCGAGATGATTGGATTTCCCGGCGAACCCCGTTTGGAAATATACCACACGCTTTGTGGGGTCCGCGGTGCGGAAAACCTGGAAATCAAATTATTTCATCTGGAAAACCTTTTGGATATGCCCCTTAAGCTGGGCGTCCTGAAGCATATCGTATTCGGTGATAAGGTTGACGTTTTTGAGTTCGACACGGTATTCAACCTGTTCGAGTATATCGCGGGAATCATCTGGGAACTAAGTTTTCAAGGAACTCCCAAAGAGTGCGCTTTATAAGGAGATGACCCATGTTTAAAAAATTGTTGTTTGCGACGACGGCATCGCCCACTTGTGATAATGCGGCCAAAGTGGCTTTTGATCTGGAATTGAAGTGGGATGCAAAGCTCATTATCCTGCACGTGTTCGGAGTTCCCAGTCGCGGTTACAGCCCTTTTGTGACCGATGCCAGAACCGGTGAAGATGAAGAGCCGGACGCCGACTATGCGGATTGGGTTAAAGAAGAGATGAAGAATACCTATGGGGAGCTGCTGGAAGACAGTGAAAACAGCGTGATCGAAGCGGTTGTGGGAACGCCGCACAGGGAAATACTCCGAATGGCCCGTAAGGAAAAAGTAGATATGATTATTATGGGTGCGCACACCAGGCAGGAAGATGTGGGCGCAACCCGTTACCGGGCGATTGCCGGCAGCACAATGCAAAAGGTGGCCAAAGCAGCCCGCTGCCCGGTTGTGATTATCAGCCGGCCTTGTACGACGTGCTGGAAACTGTTTTCCAACATTGTCATCGGCCTCGATTTTTCCAAAGCGTCCCAGTACGCATTCCTGTGGGCCTACAAATTAGCCAAAGAGGTCGGCGCCAGGCTTCATATTTTCCATGCCTGTGACATCGGCGCCGCTAATTTCGGCGAAATCCAGGGACAAAATGAAATTGAGCAAGAGATCGCAGCCGCCAGAAAGAAGATTGAAACCACATATACTTCAAAAATGAAGGGCTATGATAATTACGACATCGAAATATGGGAAGGGATCCCTTATGTGGAGATTTTAAAATTTGCCCGGGAAAAGCAGGGTGATCTGATTGTCATGGCGCATCACACCAGGGATATTGATCCGGAGCAGGCCCAACTGGGCAGCACGGTAGAGCAGGTCGTATTGAGGGCCGCCTGCCCGGTGGCGAGCGTGAACCATCCGGATAAAGTGACCGATATGGAAGGCAAAGGGCGCACGGCATAGGGCTAAGGGTAAGGCGCATGGGGCAGAGGGAATAGAATGCGGAAGTGGGAATGCGGAAGGCGGAAATATAATCAAGCTTTAGCGCGAAGCGATTTCAAAAATCCAAAATCCGCAATCTAAAATCCCAAATTATGAGCCGCCGGAGACCGTTCACTATTGACCATCGATCAGATACCGGAAACCAGAAAAACAATCCTCATCGTCGACGACGATCTGGATGTTAGAATCTATGTTCGCACTTTGTTTGAGACTAGCGGATATGCGCCGGTTGTTGCCAGAAACGGAAATGAAGGTCTACTAAAAGCCAAACAAATATCACCTGATCTTATTATCCTCGATGTAATGATGCCCGAGGCCGGCGGCGTTAGCATGTTCCGGGAGCTCAAGGCCGATCAGGAGCTGAAAGATATTCCAGTCATCATGCTGACGGGGATTGGCGAAAAATCATTTTCCCATTACCTGAAGATGCTCAATATTAAAGTAAAAGATCCCATACCCCAACCGGATGCCCATATGGAAAAGCCGTTGGATCATGAAAAGTTGCTGGAACTTGCCAAGAAGATTTTAGGGTAATGCAGTTGTCAGGTTTCAGGTGTCATTAATTTAAGGCTTGGTGTTATCCATGTGGGAGCGGCTTTCC
>JBAVYC010001253.1:0-6467 GCA_049698595.1 Desulfobacterales bacterium
ATCAGGTGGTGCTTGAGATTTGTGATTTATCAAATTTCAAATAATCAGTACGGATTCACTTTATGTTCACTCAAGCCCGATTTGATTTTCGATAAAACCTCCCCGGTCTAGCACCGGTATGGTTTTCGCCGTCAATGACAACCTCACCATTGACAATCGTCGCCAGAAGCCCGCGAGGGAATCTGCGCGGATGATCATAGGTCGCCGTGTCACCAAAAGTCAAGGGATCAAAGAGGACGGCATCCGCTTTGAAACCTTTACGCAGAATTCCGGTTTTTTGCAGCCCCAGTCTCCGGGCGGTCAGTCCGCTCATCTTATGGACGGCCGTTTCCATGGACAATGCACCCAATTCCCGCACCACCCGGCGAATCACCCGGGGAAAGGTGCCGTACAAGCGCGGATGTGGTCGGCCCTGGTTGGGAGATCCATCCGAGCCGACCATGGCAAACGGCAGGGATAAAAAAGCCACCATATTTTCTTCGTTCATGGATTCTGTGATGATGGATACCGCGCCGTTTTCAGACTCAACGAGATCCAGCAGTACTTGGATCGGATCCTGTTGGACCTCGGTCGCAATTTGAGCAATGCTCCTGCCTACCAGGCCGTTGCGCTGCCTGCTTTGAACCGATGATACCACGATTTTGTCCAGGCCCGTATGCAGGACCATGTTTTCCCAGCCCGGGATTCCGTCCTTGATCCCGCCGACGATGCGTTCCCGCTGCCGGGGGGTTTTAAGCCGCGGCTGCAGTGACGCCATCCCGCCCTCAAGGGACCAGGGCGGCAGCAGAGCCAGGATCGTGGTGCTGGAGTGAAAATAGGGATATACATCACAGGTGATGTCGATGCCCTCCGCGCGGGCCGCCGTCAGTTTTTCCACCGCGGTCTCCTGCAGTCCCCAGTTTTTTTTGCCGGCGATTTTCAGGTGGGAGACATGCACGGGAATTTGAGCTACCCGGCCGATGTGGATGACTTCCTCGAGGGCTGTGATAATCCGGTCGGCTTCATTGCGGATATGGGAGGCATAATATCCTCCCTTACTGCCGGCAACCCCGGCAAGCTCGATCAATTCCCGGGTGTCGGCAAAACAGCCGGGCGCATAAATCAAACCCGTTGACAGGCCGGCAGCACCCTCATCCATGGATTGCGCCAGCAAGAATTTCATGCGGGCCATCTGATCGGCAGTGGGTGTTCCATCCGAGGGCCCCATGGCGGTCAGCCGCAGAGTGCCGTGGCCGACCAGACCGGTGACATTGATCGCCAGGCCCGACGTTTCCAGTGCACGGGCATATTGATCATATGAGGTCCAGTCCAGGGGATGCTCCCAAAATTGAATATCCGAGTCGCTTTCGGCCGCAATCAAGGTGCGTGAAATGGCTTCCAGCGGCGCCAGTGAGGTGCCGCAATTGCCTAAGACTTCCAGGGTAACCCCCTGTCGCAGTTTGATGTCGGCGCCGGGATGGTCGAAGAGTGAAAAATCGGAATGGCAGTGAATATCGATAAAGCCCGGTGCCAATACATAGCCGTCGGCGGCCAACACCCGGCGGGCTTCACCCGGGATGTGACGATCCAGCGCAGCGATGCGATCGCCTGTGATGGCCGTATCACCGACCCATGTCTTGGCCCCGGTTCCATCAACAATGGTTGCGCCTTTGATTAGCAGATCAAACATCTATGATAATTGCCCATAACAAATCTGTAATGTCAAGGCCAAAAACCGGATGCGGGGGAGGGCCTTAACCTGAACTTTTGCAGATCGATTTAATTATGGGTTGACAAGGTAAATCGGCTATGGAATTGTAGGCGCGGTGCTATTTTTCGGAGGTATAACAACCCAAACAAAGGAGGACGATTTATGAGGAAAATTTTTATTTTGGCATTGGCTTTGTTAATTGGCTTCACCGCTACATCGGCTTTTGCGGTTAGAAGCGGGGGGACCCTGAATACGATGGCGCCTTACGGCGGCGATCTTTTTGGGCTCGATCCCCACAAATCGACCCGTTACCAGGATTTTCTGGTGGGGATGAATATTCATCGCTCTCTATACAGATGGGATGCTGAAAAAAATGAACCGGTACCGGAGTTGGCCGAAAGTGTCGCCGTTTCCGATGATGGATTGGTGTTCACCTTCAAGCTGCGGCCCAATATCAAATTTCACAACGGCCGCCAGTTGATTGCGGATGATGTGATCTGGTCCTACAACCGGATTGCCGGTATGAAACCCGCTTCACCGAATTTAGACCAGGTTAAACCGATCCAAGGGTGCCAGGACGTCGTGGATGGCAAAGCGACAACGATGTCCGGTCTTAAGAAAATCGACGATCTGACGTTCACGATGACATTGGTAGATCAGGTGGACCCGAAATTCTATCTCTGGCTGCCGGGCACCGACATATTGCCGCAAGAGGAAGTCGAGCGGCTGGGGGATGCGTTCGCCACCAATCCGGTGGGTTGCGGCCCGTTTAAATTTGTCAAGTGGGTCAAGGGATCCGAGGTGGTGATGGAAAAGTTTGCTGATTTTTACATCGAGGGCAAACCCTATCTGGACAAAGTGGTCTACAAAATCATGGGTGAGGCGGCTCCGCGCGACCTGGCTTTCAAGGCCAAAGAGCTGGATGCTACCATCGTGGGCGCGGTCAACTATCCCGAGTATAAAGCCGATCCCGAGATTTCCAAGAACATGATCGAGGTGGCCGAGATGTTCACGCGTCTGATCGGCTTCAACCCCGACTTCAAACCCTTCAGCGACAAACGGGTGCGCCAGGCCATCTGCCATGCCATACCGGCCGACCTGATCATTGAAAAGTTTCTCAAAGGCAAAGCGTTTCCGGCCCGCGGTTATCTGCCGACCACCTCGCCGGCGTTTAACCCCAAGATCAAAAAATACGATTACAACCCGGAAAAAGCCATGCAGCTCATGAAAGAAGCGGGCTATGAAAACGGCTTTGAGGTTGAGCAAGCTATTGGTACTGCTAATTTTTCCTGGGGCACCGGCATCTATGAAGCGACCTTGCCTTATCTGAAAAAACTCGGCATCACCCTAAAAATCCAACAGATGGAGGGGGCGGCTATGGCCGAACGCGTCCGCCAAGCGGATTTCCAGATGTTTATCTGGTCACTGGATTCCGGTCCGGACCCGCTTGAGGTGCTGTCGCGCTGGAAGTCGGATAATCCGCCGGCAGCCGGTAACTATGTCAAGTACAACAATCCCGAATTTGACAAATTGCTGGATATGGCGGCTGCCACCCGGGACAAGGATCAAAAGATCGGCTATATCCAGCAGGCCGAAGAAATATTCTCCGAAGATGCACCGCTTTGGTTTTTCAACTACAATAAAGCCATCCTGGCCCATCAACCCTGGGTCCACGGTCTGGCAGCGGTGGCCCCGGAAATGATGTTCCAGGATATGACCAGCGTTTGGGTCGACGAGACTTCACCGCGGGCGAATATGAAGTAATAACTGATCGGTTTCAGGGTTCAGGGTTCAAAGGTTACATCTGTGCTGAGCTGTGTGCGCTAATTAACCCGGAACGTTGAACTCTGAACTGCTTCACCTAAATAGTATTTGCTAGTTAGGGGAACGCACTGCCGTTCCCCTGTTGTTCTCCAAATAAGGGGGCTAACCATTACTTGGGCCATTATATCTCTCACAGAGCCCACAAAGAGCGCAGAGAAAAATAGTAAACCTCTGTGATCTCTGCGAGCTCTGTGAGAGAGTCTGTATGGTCGCCAATATAACCAACCTCCAACGGGGGAAGACCCATGTTCGCATATGCCGTCCGGCGCATACTTCAGTTTATCCCCACCATCCTGGCCGTCGCCTTTATTATTTTTTTGCTGCTCAATGTCCTGCCCGGAAACGCTGCGTTGATGGCGGCCGGGGAACAGGATCACAACATCGACGCCCACTATATTGAACAGATGAAGAAAGACTGGGGCCTGGACAAGCCGGTCTGGCTGCGGTTCCTGATTTATGTCAAGGATTTGTCGACCGGTAACCTGGGGCTGTCCTTTCTGCGGCGGGAACCGGTGGCCCAACTTATTTTGGATCGGCTCTGGCCGACCCTCAAACTGGCCTTAGTTGCCATGGGCATTGCCCTCGCTCTCGGGATTCCGCTGGGTTTTTATTCGGCGATTCGGCAGGGTCGCTGGCTGGACACCTTCAGCATGATGGGCGCTGTTTCCGGGGTATCCATCCCCCAATTCTGGCTGGGGCTTTTGTTGATGTACTTCATTTCAGTCAAATTTCGCCTCCTGCCACCCATGGGCTACGGTGATGGTTCTCTCAAAAACATCATTTTACCAGGGTTCACTTTAGGCGTTGCCTATATGGCACTCTTAGCCCGAACCACCCGGGCGGCGGTGGTGGAGATTTTATCCAATGACTATATCCGCACGGCACGGGCCAAAGGCCTTTCCGAGTTGCAGGTAAACCGCAAGCATGTCTGGCGCAATGCCTTGATCCTGGTGCTGACCACGGCCGGCATGCAATTCGGCGCCCTGATGGCCCAGACGGTGATCGTGGAAAAACTGTTTTCCTGGCCGGGTCTGGGATCCCTGGTCGTCGATTCCATTTTTCAGCGCGACATCCCGGTCACCCAGGGGTGCATTCTGGCCATCATCACGGTGTTTCTGCTGGTTAATTTGATCGTGGATCTGCTTTACGGGTTTATCGATCCCAGAATCCGGGCGTCTTATAAATGAACACGACCACTAAAAAACTGCTACGACAGACCAATCTCATCATGGGTGGCATCATCACTCTTTTTGTGATATTCGTCGCCGTTTTCGCATCATATCTGGCTCCCTACCATCCCGTCGACGACGCCGACCTGATGGTTTCCGAGGAGCCGCCCAGCGCCACTTTTTGGTTCGGCACCGACAATCAGGGACGGGATATTCTATCCAGAGTAATTTATGGCGCCCGTATTTCTCTTTCAGTGGGATTGATTTGCCAAACCTTCAACACCTTGATTGGTGTTATACTAGGCCTGTCCGCCGGTTTTTTCGGCAAGTGGTGGGATGATTTCGTTATGGGTTTGACCAACGTGATGCTGTCGATCCCCTCTCTTATTTTTGCCCTGGCGGTGATGGCCTTGCTGGGTCCCGGCCTGCTGAATGTCTTTGTTGCCCTGGGCTTTACCAACTGGTCTTACACCTGCCGCATCACCCGTTCCCAGGCCCTTTCGGCGCGGACATTAGACTATGTCCAAGCCGCCCGAGCCCTGGGCTATGGGCAAATCCGTATCATGTTCACCCAGGTATTGCCGAACATCGTCGGCCCCATCCTGGTCATCGCCACCTTGGGTGTTGCCTGGGCCATCCTGCTGGAAGCCTCACTTTCCTTTCTCGGTCTGGGCGTGCAGCCGCCGACCCCGTCCTGGGGCGGCATGCTTTCAGCCGCCCGGGAGCAGCTCTTCACGGCACCCTGGATCAGTATCTTTCCGGGGATCGCCATCTTTGTGACCGTTCTGGGGCTCAATCTCCTGGGAGACGGTTTGCGGGATATTCTGGATCCCCATACGACCTACCAGGCGAGATAAAAGTGGACAGTTTATTCAAACATTGAAAACCTGGTCATAGTGGCTAGGTCAGAGATAATTGGCTATGCCGTAAACAAATGCCGCGGAAAGGTGGAATACTGGAATGTTGGAATACTGGGTTAAGCGGCAGGAGATCCATTATTATATAGCTGGCACGGATATTATATAGCTGACACTGATCAGAAAATAAAATCAGGCCATCATCCATTTTACAACCCCAATATTCCATTTTTCCATCATTCCATTATTCCATTGGTTATCTGACAGCGAGCAGGACCCCTCTGGGGTTGTGTCAAAGCCGGGTTCTCTGGGCCTGGATTGTTTGTTTTCTCAAGACTGAAAGGAACATTATATGGACTTTGCGATTTTCTCGACGCGGATTTTCACAGGAAATCCGTCACAGCCCTGGGCCGAGGCGCTTAAAATAACCGACCACCGGATCACCCTGGTCGGCAGTAACGCCGAGGTTAAAAAAGCCTGCGGCAAAAGTACCGGGATGCTGGATTTACCCGGAAGGCTGGTGACCCCCGGCCTGGTGGATGCCCACTGCCATTTTTTGAATCTGGGACGGTCATTTCAAATGGTAAACCTGCGTAATGCGGCATCTCTGGCCGAAGTCCGCGAACGGATTCAAAAAGCGGCTGTTTCACACGGGCCGTCGGAGTGGATTATCGGCCGCGGCTGGAATCACCATCAGTGGGCCGAACAGCGGGAACCCACGCGCAAGGACCTGGATGATATCATCCCCGATAATCCGGCCATGATGGTGCGCGCCTGCGGGCACAGCATATGGGTCAATACAGCGGCCCTTGAACGGGCCGGTATTACCGGCCGAACCCCCAATCCTGATGGCGGACAAATCGATAAAGACCCCGTCAGCGGTGAACCCACCGGGTTGCTGCGTGAGGCCCGCGACATCATCGAAGC
>JBAVYC010001254.1:0-1996 GCA_049698595.1 Desulfobacterales bacterium
CTGCTTGGGCGAAAAATTTCTCTTTTTGCAGTTAGCGTAAATACCTTTCAGCTTTAGGTGCCTGTTGCGCAATCTCTCATAAAGATCAGGAATCTGACCCTCGATGGCTGATCGAACTGCTTTGACCAAGCCTGGGCAGAAAAAACCTGCGGGTCAAGTCTTCATTCTTCACACTTGGAAACAATCTGTCAAGAATGAAGACTTGGCTCCTATGTTTTCACAAACAATGTGGTATTTACACTCCCATACTGTGTGTGATAAGCTTTTTTTCATTTGTTGCTCCTTTCTTATGGATCAGCCCCGGCCTATCCTACGAAATGGAGCTTTTTTGTTAAATACTACAGCATAGCTTTTTCTATTCTCCCCGGCGTAGCCGGGGGTTTAGCTCTGGAGTTAAAACGCATATTCCTTTTAAACAACCGCCCATCATCAACTTAATGTCAGCATTTGCATTTTTTTCATAGGTACGGGATCAATTTTATGCCAATTAGGGATTATTTAAAGTTTGTCGCCGCGAATCTGAGATTTGTTACCTTCGGGTTCTTCTTGGCTTTTGCCTCAAGTTTTGGTCAGACCTTTTTTATCGGTACTTTTGGGCCGGCCATTCAGATGGAATTTTCCCTTAGCCACACGTCTTGGGGTACGATCTATATGGTCGGCACGCTGGGAAGTGCTGCGCTGCTGCCCTGGACCGGAAAACAGATCGATCGTTTTGACCTCAGGCCATATACAGCTCTCGTCTGCATACTGCTGACGATCGCCTGCGGCTTCACCGCCTTCGTCACCACTGGTGTGATGCTCGTCTTTGCAATTTTCCTCCTCCGTCAGTCAGGCCAGGGTCTCATGAGTCATATCGCCATCACTAGTATGGCACGCTACTTTGATAGAGATCGAGGCCGCGCCGTAGCTATTGCGACCCTCGGGTTCTCAACCGGAGAAGCTTTTTTACCCTTTCTCGCAGTATTTGCCATTTCAGTTTACGGATGGCGTTGGGCTTACGGAGGTATTGCTATTCTGTTGGCTGTGGGCCTGCTTCCCTGTGTATTCTGGCTTCTCAGGGATTACGACAAACGACATCAAGCCTATTTAGCCCGGATCAACGCTCCCGCAACCCCCGGGGGGCCGTTTCACCGTTCATGGACACGCACGGAGGTACTGAAAGATATCCGATTCTATTTGCTGCTTCCGGGTATCCTCGCCCCTTCTTTGATCGTAACGGCCATGTTCTTCCACCACTTGAACCTGGCGGATGCGAAAAACTGGTCCCACGCCTGGATTACCGGAAGCTACGTCATCTATGCAGCCGCAGCGATCCTGACAGCATTGGCATCCGGACCACTGATCGACCGGTTCGGAGCCTCCCGGCAGGTTTCTATCATGTTGATGCCATTGACCGTAGCAATGATTGTCATTGCGGAATTCAGCAATCCATGGATTGCCTGGCCCTACCTTATCTTAATCGGCATCAATGTCGGCGTCGCCCATACAGCCGTATCGGTTATGTGGGCGGAAGTTTATGGCGTAGCCCATCTTGGGGCGATCAAAAGCCTGGCATCAGCGCTCAGTGTCTTTGCCTCGGCTTTGGGCCCTGTGATCGCAGGGACGTTGATGGATTTGGGGGTCTCGATAGAACAAGTCTGTCTTATTTTTTCCGCCTACGCGGTCTTCGGGGCAGTCCTTATTATCGTTGCGCTTACGCGCCCTAGCGTCTCTGTTCCGAAACGATTTTATTGATCGGCTGGCTGCCATAGTAGAAGAAGATGCTATGGATGTCTATGCCTGGATTCTTATGCCGAACCATTAAAATATTTCCCCGGGCGAGCTTCGATCAGGCCACTGAGCAGCGGCCTAAATGAATGCCAATCTCGCACGGCCTTTACGTAAAACCGCTATCTACTCGCCGGCTGCTCCACTAGTTTGTTATGGGATCGGCTTAATAGTTCGCACAATCTATTTTTCTCCTACTTCAGAGGGAATGACCAGTTTTATCGAGGAC
>JBAVYC010001255.1:0-5878 GCA_049698595.1 Desulfobacterales bacterium
GCATAGAGATATTCGGTGGGTTGATACTCTTGAGCACCGATAGCCAGAACAGTGGCACCGTGTTTGATCTGTTTGGTTCTGCCTTCAGTTTCTATTTTGGTGGTAAAATTCCCCAGATAACCGGAAACATCCTGGATGGTTGCTTCATGCGATACATGTATCAATGGGTTTTTATAAACCCGGCTGATGACATCAGTCAGATGGGCCTGAACATCAAGGCCTTCGATGGTGGTATGAAGTCGACGCGCCACGCCGCCCAGTTCTTTATCCTTTTCCACCAGCTGAACCTCATGCCCCTGTCCGGCGATGGACAACGCACAGGTCATGCCGGCTATACCGCCGCCAACCACTAAAGCCGACTTGTTGACGGGCAGGTCAAATTCCTTTAGCGGTTCCAGATAGCTCGCCCGTGCGACCGACATCCGGACGATGTCCTGAGCCTTTTGGGTGGCCTCCTCTTTTTGTTTGGCGTGAACCCAGGAGCAGTGCTCGCGGATGTTGGCCATATCAAGATAGTACTGATTCAGCCCCGCCTCCCGCATCGTATCCCGGAACAAGGGCTCAAGCGTCCTAGGCGAGCAGGCCGCAATGACCACCCGGTTGAGCCCTTTTTCTATTGCCAGATCAGCAATTTCCTTGGCAGAGTTATTGGCGCATGAAAATATCTGCTCTGTCGCATAGACAACATTGGGCAAGGTCAAGGCATATTCAACGGTATTCGGAACGTTGACAATGCTGGATATATTGGCCCCACAATGACATACAAAAACGCCTATTTTCGGTTCTTCGCTGGAGACATCCCTTTCTTCCGGATAGACCCTTTCTCTGGCCAGTTTACCCCGCCTGTAATCAAGCAGTTCACCCGTCTGGGAACCGGCACCGCTGGCGCTGAATACCGACTCGGGAATATCCGTGGGCCCCTGAAAGCCCCCACTGACAAATATCCCGGGCTGATTGGTCAGCATGGGGTTGGAATCAATTGTTTTATTGAATCCGTGCGAGTTGAGCTCAATACCGAATTTTTCCGATAATTCTTTAGACGCCGCCGGCGGATTCAAACCAATCGACAGGACCACCATGTCAAATTCTTCTTCTTTGACACCCTGGTCGGAAGTCGCATATCGGACAACCACATTCTTGGTTTCCGGGTTCTCTGCGGCAATAGATGCATAGCTTCTGATAAACCGGGTTCCTTCGAGTTGTTCGGTTCGCTGATAGTAGCGTTCAAAGTCCTTGCCAAAAGAACGGATATCGTTATGGAATATGGTACAGCGGGCGTCAGCATCATGTTCTTTCGTCAATATCACCTGCTTTTGGGTATAGGTGCAGCATACCCCGGAACAGTAACTGTTATCACCCTCGGTAACCCGGCGCGATCCAACACATTGAATCCAGGCGACATTTTTGGGATGTTGCTTGTCCGAAGCGCGCAGGACCTTGCCGCCATAAGGGCCGGTGGAAGACAACAAGCGTTCGTAGTCCATACTGGTGACCACGTTTTGCATTGTTGTGTAGGCATACTCATCCTTAACGGAAGGATCAAAAGGTGTAATCCCGGAGGATAGAATGATCGCCCCCACTTTTACTTCGGTTTCCTGGACTGTTTGTTTGAAATCGATGGCACCTGTCTTACATACGCTGCTGCAGATGTTGCATTTTTTCTCTTTAAGAAAAAGACAGCTGTCATCGATATAGGTAATTAGGGGTATGGCCTGGGAGAAGTATACATGGACCGCTTTATTATCCGATATTCCTTGATTGAATTTATCCGGATATTCCACCGGGCAGTATTCCACGCAGGTTGTGCACCCGGTGCATTTGTCTTCAATAATGTAGCGCGGCCTTGTTTTTAAGGTTACCTTAAAGTCACCTGCTTGCCCTGCCACACGCACAACTTCCGTAAATGTCACAACCTCTATGTTTGGATGCCGGCCGACCTCGACCAGTTTGGGCGCGAGAATTCACATCGAGCAGTCATTGGTGGGAAACGTCTTGTCCAGCTGGGCCATGTGCCCGCCAATGCTGGGTCCCTCCTCAATCAGATAGACCTTAAAACCGGCCGTGGCAAGATCGAGCGAGGCCTGGATACCGCTGACGCCTCCGCCAACAACTAAAACGTCTCCATATTCATTGCCGCCAAGATTTCCGGATATTTGTTGAATGACTTCTTCTGGCAATACTTCGTTTCCCACTGTTTATCTCCTCATCATATATTGTGGGTCCATCGTGTTCGGATCTATAGGTTAAACCACGAAAAAGTTTCCCTAAAGCATCGCATCGATAATTTCGGTGATGTCTTTGATTTCTAAAACATCTTCGTATTCAAGGTTCAAGCGACTTTCTTCAAAGTTGGTGATGCAGTAAGGACAGGAAGTTGCCAGAATTTGGGCCCCTGACGCTTCGGCCTGCCGCAATCGAATATCGGAAAACCGTTCTTCCTGGGGCGTGTCCATCCAGATTCTGCCGCCGCCGCCGCCACAGCACAGACTATTTTTACCGCAAGCTTCCATCTCAACCAAGCTCAACCCGGAAACCATGTTTAACAGGTCCCGGGGCTCATCATAAATCCCGTTGTGTCTCCCCAGGTAGCAAGGGTCATGATAGGTGACGGTCTTTTCTAATTCCCCTGTCAATTCGAGTCTGCCTGCATCGATCAGTTCCAGTACATACTGGTTCATATGCAGAACCTCAAAGTTGACCATGAATTCGGGATATTCGTTTTTAAAGGTGTGGTAGCAATGCGGCGAAGAAACAATGATTTTTTTTACACCATTATCAATGAAGGTTTTAATGTTTTCTTTGGCCAGCTTTTTAAACACCTTCTCGCTGCCCGTCTTGCGAATACTTTCTCCGCAGCAGTTTTCCTTTTCGCCCAGGATACCGAAATTAACACCGGCTTTTTTCAGGATATTGACTGTGGCCTGAGCTACTTTTTTCATCCGCGGGTCATAGGAAAAATAGCAGCCGACAAAATACAAGGCTTCCATCCCTTCGGCGTAGGTTTTAATCGACAGCCCCTTGGCCCATTCTGCACGTTTGGCGCGCTCCCCCTGAAGGGGATTACCTTCTGAAATCAAGCTTGCCCTTGCTGTCCGGGCGGGCTTGACAGAGGCCGGAAACATTTCATATTCCGAGGCCAGTCTTCGCAGGGCGACGCTGACGTCAATCTGTTTGACGCCTCTGGGGCACTGGGCCGGACAAGTCCCGCACGTCGTGCAACGCCATATATCTTCACCTTCGACCTCACTTAAACCGAAGGCTGCCTCGCGGATTATCTTGCGAATGCTAAAGGTTCTAACCTTATTCCAGGGACAAACAGCATCACACAGTCCGCATTGAAAGCATAACTTATAGACTTCCCCGCCGGCCGCTTTTATCTCATCGATGACTTCTATAAAGGGCGCTATCGTTTCCACGGTCTCTATCAATCCTCGTTATATATTTGTAAAGGTTCCCGGTTCAGGTAATATGGGTTCAAAGGTTCAGGGTTCAACGTTCAGAGGTTATTATAAAAGCGAACCGCAGAATTTCGAAGGATGGATTCGCATTGCTCAACCTATTTTATTTAAAAACGATAGTATTCCTTCCTTCGACGTTCGACATTCGATATTCTGCGGTTCTGCGGTTCGCTTTTCATTATTTAACCCTGAACGCTGAACCTTTTACTCATCCTTCTTGGACAATCGTGCAACGGCATCCAATATTTTGTCCATGCCGTATTTATCTGCCAGTGATTCCAAGCCGACCTCGAGGTCTTCCTGCTCTTCCTGCTCCTCGACTTCTTCTTCCCTTTCTTCGACCACCAGGGCGTCAACCGTACACCACTTTACACATAAAGGCTCTTCTTCTCCTTCGCACATATCGCATTTCAGCGGCAGACCGGAATCGGGTTCTTTGAATTCCTCCCTGGAAGGGCAGGAAGCCCGGCAAAAGGCACACTCATCATATTCCTTGCCATCGATGGTGTACTTATCTCTGCCGGCACATTCAGCAACCGTATATTCTCCCGCATAAACCGGAACATATACGTCTTTTAGGGGGTCCCGAATCACACGAATGCGAGCCCTGGCCGGATTATTGCTGCTGTATTTGGGCTCAGCGTGAAAGGCGGAGCAGATCATCTCGCATGCCCGGCAGCCATGGCATTTATCAACATCAATTTTTATGGTTTTAACTATTTTCTTTTGCTTTGTATCACTCAAGATTCGCACCCCCCATTCTAATTTGTCTCTTTACTCAAAGGATCTTCGGCGGCTGTCAAGATCCCCCTTTGAATAAAGTCATCGCCAACAAAGTCCAGGCCCAATTCATGCAAAGACGCTTCGGTTGGGATCCCCTCTTCATTCCAGCCTTTATGGTTGTAATATGTATCTAAGAGCTCTTTTTCCAATTCAGGGAATCGTTTCTTCCAATGGTCCGCGGGCGGCTTCTCATCTTTTCTTCGCAAGCCCCTTCTTATATTGATGGCCCGGACCAGAGTCCGATAACGTTTGGCAGCTTGGGACAGCTTGTCTTCATCCATATCGAATCCAGCCCCGGCTGAGAGAAATTTAGGAATATTGTGGATATGATAGGGTGGCTTCAGGTGAAACGATGACAACCCGGCGCACATTCCCAGGGCGTCATCGATGTAGTGCATCCGCTCCTGCCAGTCGACAATGTCACACGCTATTTGCGGCGTCGGGTAGTAGGGATTTGAGTTTTCGCCACGGGGTTCCCAGTCCAGAAAGTATTGCTTGAATTTATCATCCGGGACCTGAAACCAATCCTTGACAAATTTTTCGCGATGCTCTTTTTTTGGAAAAGGTGCCTGGGGAAACTGACCCTCGATCTGGGTAATATTCATTTTCTCGCCGGTACAATACATCAGAAAATAAATGGGATTGAGCATTGATAGCTTGAGCGGCAGCTGCTCATGTTTCTTTATATTGTTATGTGCATATGCATCCGCACCATTACCAATCTCCTTGGCGGCCCAATGGGTACCATTGGCCAGGATATCTCCGATTCCTTCACGGTTAACAATTTTGTCAAGCAGGTAGTAGAATCTGCCCTCATTGCCCTCCGGCATTTCCGGAAAATCTTTACTCGTTAAAATCCCGTTTTCCAAAAGCTCAAGGGCGAAGGCCATCACTTGCGGGGTTGAGTATCCGTCGACGCCATACTCCGTAGCGCGCTGCGCGATGGTCAAACCAAACTCCAGGTTTGACATTGCCGCCAAGGTGTAGGTCAGTTTCGTGAAACATTTCATCATGTAGGTTGGCAGCCCCGGCATGGAAATGGATGCCCCGCATGCCACCGGGCAGTTATAACAACTGATGAGCCGCGTGCGTGCTTTGTTCATGGTTTCCAGCCACTCATCGGAGACGTCCTCGGTCCAGAAGCCTTTTCGGCGCAGACGCGCATTGCCCCAGGAAAAATTTTCGGTGTGCCATTTCTCATCGTGGATGGCCATCTCCTGGGGTGATCCCAGAATGGCTAAAATAGGTATGACTCCGGGAATCGGATTGTCTTCCCGCCATTTGATATAGTCCAGCACTTCATAGCAAAGCGCCATGTATTCGGCCGGTTGAGCAACATGAATATCCTGGGTTCCACGGACTGCGATCGCCTTTACCCTTTTGTCTCCCATAACCGCCCCGATGCCGCCCCGGCTGGCGCTCGACCGGCCTTGCTCGATAGACGCATAAAAGACCCTGTTTTCCCCGGCCAGACCGATAGCGGACACCTGGGCTTTCGGCTGTTTCAACTCTTTTTTAATAAGTTCAGCCGTTTCAATGGCACCTTTGACTTGCAAATGGGATGCATCTCGTATTTCTACCTTGTCATTGTTGATCCACAAATACACCAGATCGGGGGATTTGCCGCGCAGGATCAC
>JBAVYC010001256.1:0-4168 GCA_049698595.1 Desulfobacterales bacterium
GAATGTATTCTGTCTATTATAAAAAGACAGCGCACAGCGCTTCCATCCTTCGAAATTCGATATTCGTTATTTGATATTCTGCGGTTCGCTGTTAAATCCGGCCACCAACGCGGCCGGTTTAATCATCAAAAAACGTGCCATTTTGGCGTAGTTTCATATACGCTATCCAGATCCAACTCCCCGGCGCTTATGTCCTCTCCTGAGAAGCCTCGTGCCCGATGTGGAAGAATGGGAGAATAGAAGAATTCATCTATTTTTCACCATCGCATGCCAAGCCTAACCGAATCTTCCGTAAAATATTATTTTTGCTCAAGTTTTTAACCGGCTTAGACGATATTAATCAAGACAGGTTTGCTAGTATCCGGCCGTGTCCATAAATGGCTTGTGGGCCCACAAATTGAGGGTTCCCCGATTCTCTTGAACATAAAAATTTAATGGCCCCAACGCCGCTAAATGTCAACCCGAATAGACAAGCTTTTTTTTAATGTTTTTGAAAATTAAAGTGAAAATTCCAACATGATGGTTGTAGCCACAGACAAAATAAAATCCGGTCAAATTTTAGCAGAGGAAGTCCGCGACATAAACGGCCGCCTCCTGCTTGCAAAAGGCCACGCGATAGAGGAGCGGCATGTACGAATTTTCAAGATCTGGGGAATTCCAGAGGTCAATCTTGTGGGTGCCGACCATCATGAGGCCACATCTGATCCGTCAATGGATGCGGCCATGCTTGAACAAACAAAAAAAAGCGTTAAGACTCTTTTATGCCATGTGGATCCGGCGCATCCGGCGATCAAAGAAATATACCGGCTGGCAGTTAAGTTCAGATGCAAACACAACATCATTGTGGAAAAAAACCATTTGCCTGTCGACAATCAGTCAATCCCACGACATGATCGCGAACAAAATTTCCTGAAAAAACTGCAAAATAAAAATTTAATTTTGCCTGAAATTCCATCTGTTGTTTTTGAGTTAAAGCAGGTTGTCGAAAATCCCAAGTCCTCCGCCGAACACATTGCCCGGGTCGTAAGCAGAAGCCCGAGTTTGACGGCAGTGTTGTTGAAAATTGTTAATTCGTCATTTTATGGTCTCCCATCGAAAATTAGTACCGTAACCCATGCGGTCTCCCTGATCGGCACCCAGGAGATTTCGATACTCGCGTTGGGCGTCTGTGTCCTGTCGATTTTTAAGAAAATTCCAAAAGAAACCATAGATATGCAGTCATTTCTACGGCACAGCCTGGTTTGTGGCCTTTTATCCCGTGTTTTCGCCGCTCACAAAAATATTCCCCAGACCGAGCAACTGTTTGTTTCCGGGTTGCTGCATGATCTGGGCAGGTTGCTTCTTTATATCTATTTTCCGGATGAGTCACGCCATGTTTTGGCGTACTCAAGAAATCGCAATAAATTATTATTTAAAGAGGAAAAAGATTACCTGGGATGTGACCATGCCCAGATTGGGGTGCAACTCATGAAACAGTGGCAGTTACCTCTGATTCTGGAAAATAACGTCTTATACCATCACAAGCCTTCAGAGGCACAGCAATCTATTCCGGCGACCATCGTCCATCTGGCTGATATTATCGTCAACAGCCTTGGGATCGGCAGCAGCGGCG
The DNA here is from genome assembly GCA_049698595.1 of Desulfobacterales bacterium. Lineage (GTDB taxonomy): Bacteria > Desulfobacterota > Desulfobacteria > Desulfobacterales > JAFDCJ01 > JAFDCJ01. The sequence continues at coordinate 1,613 of JBAVYC010001256.1, forward strand.
AAAAATTTGTGCCGCCCCTTGACTATAATGCCTGGGAAAATCTCAAATTATCACCCAACAGTTTTGAAACAATCATCGGGCAAGCCAGCCACCAGTTTCAAGCACTGGAATCCATACTGCGTGCTTGAAGGTATGATGAATAAAAACGCAAAAATAGATCCTGAAAATCTGCTGGCGCGGATTGACTATCTGGAGAAAAACGGGCGTCTCATCCAAAATGCCCTTGAGATGGCACTTTCGCTGGGTGAATTCCAGGAAAATATCAATAAAGGCATTGAGGCGGAATGTATTCTGCTGGAAGCCGAGAAAAGAATACGGTATTTGATCCCATTTGAAACCAGTGCATTTTATCTAACGGACGACCAGGACAAATCGGATTTTATTTTTTCCCTGTGCGAGCCGGCTGAAAAAAAGCAATTCATAGAAGATCAGGTCGGCGACATGATTGAAAAAGGCTTTTTTGCCTGGGCGATTCGCGAAAGAAGGGGCATAATCATCTCTTCGCATGATCATTCCAGGCAATTTATGCTGCATGTAATCGCAACCTCTTCCCGAATCAGGGGTATTTTTATCGGCCTGCTGCCGGACAACGAAAATATTATTCCGGATAAATCCCAGACCCTGGTATCATTCATTCTACTGAATACCGCCATCGCCCTGGAAAGCCTTGAATATCATAAGCTGTTGCGCGATCAGAATAGTATCCTCGAAAAAAAAATTGAAGAAAGAACCCAGGCGCTTGACCGTTCTGAGAACCAACTGCAGCAGGTGATGAAAATGCAGGCCATCGGCACTCTGGCGGGCGGGATTGCCCATGACTTTAACAACATCCTCTTTCCGATTATCGGCTACACCGAGTTGACCATGGACGACGTCCCTGAAGACAGCCAGGCCAAAAATAATCTGGTCGAGGTTCTCAAGGCAGCGAATCGGGCCAAGGAACTGATTCAACAAATCCTTACGTTCAGTCGCCAAAACGGTCAGGAACGCAAACCGTTGAAAGTTCAAACCCTCATCAAAGAAGCTCTCAAATTGCTGCGGGCCACAATCCCGTCATCCATTGAAATCCAAAGCTCTGTGGACGAAGACTGCGGACCCATCAAAGGAGATCCCTCTCAGATCCATCAGGTCGTCATGAATTTGTGTACCAATGCCTATCATGCCCTGCAGGAAACCGGTGGAAAACTTGAAGTGAGCTTAAAAGAGGCAAACCTCAGCTACGCGCAATCCCAGGAAAGGGTGGGGATGAAAGTTGGCCGACACCTTAATCTGACTGTGAAAGATAACGGTCAGGGAATGCCTGCCCAGGTCTTGGAACGAATATTTGAACCGTATTTCACCACCAAAGAGCAAGGCAAGGGAACAGGCCTGGGTCTATCTGTAATCCATGGTATCATCAAGAATCATGGGGGCGATATTAGCGTCAGCAGCCAGCCGGGTGTGGGTTCCACGTTTAGCGTATACCTACCTGTAATCGATGATATTGACGTGGAAATTGAACCGGTTGAGACAGCACCTGCAACCAACGGCAATGAACGCATTCTGTTAATAGATGACGAACAACAAATCATTGATCTCGAGCGCCAACTTCTGGAAGGTCTCGGATATAAGGTCACTCCGATAACCGACAGTGAGCAGGCCCTGACGGAATTTAGCACCCGGCCCGACCATTTTGATCTGGTCATAACAGATATGACCATGCCCAAAATAACCGGTGACCGGCTGGCCCGCAGATTGATGGACATCAACCCGCAAATTCCGGTGATTCTGTGTACCGGATTTAATGAAGCCATCAACGAGGAAAAAGCCCTGGCTATGGGAATCGACAAATTTGTAATGAAGCCGATTGTCAAGAATGAACTGGCCGACACCATCCGCGCTGTACTGGATAACCCCAAATCTCTGCCGAATTAGGGTGCGTTGGCCTGCCTGCCATCAGCCCCATCAAATTCCCATGCGACCCTTTTGATTTTTTGGATTTGAGTTGTTGGAATATATTTGTTATGTGGAACTTGCTATTTAGGATTTAACCCTGAAACTGTGAAAAACCTGCGAAAATTAGAAAAATGACGGTGCATACACACAATTTTGTTGAAAATTACCAGGGGCTGGTGGGATATGGCGCGGACCGCGAAACGGATGAAAACACGATCATATACTATCTTCAAAAGTTTTCCGACGACAAATTCATGGCAACGATCATCAAAAGAATGACAGAAGCGGAACTGCTGGAAACATTCGAATTCATCAATCGCATTTTAAAAAAACATCTCACCGAATCCGAATACCATCAGCTGTTTCTCAAAGATGATGGATGATTGGAGGTCCCAGTCAATGCCGGCGACAGTGTAAATTTGTTGAACGTCTCGGAATTTCTACAAATCTTTGGAAATATGGCGTTTTTTATGGCCATCCAAGTTAGGAAGCCACATGGAATGATGGAATAGTGGAATGTTGGAATACTGGGTATGAAAAGCGGAAAAAGATCTATTCTATAAAAAATGTTGTATCTACATTTTATGATGATGCCCATCAGGCATCCATTTTCTGCTTTCA
>JBAVYC010001257.1:0-2638 GCA_049698595.1 Desulfobacterales bacterium
CCGGCCTGAGGGTTGGCATCATATAGTGGCAATGATCATCTTTTTTTGAAACAATATAAATCCAGGAGGTTATCATGAACGAATACACCATTGAACGCTCGCAGGAGTTATTTGAACGCATCGGTCACAGCATTGCCGGCGGAGAGAGTTCCTACGCGCGCTTGCGCGCCGGTATCGAACTGTGCATCGACCACACCGCCGGTACCCGGATTTGGGATGTGGACGGCAACGAATACATCGACTACTGTCTCGGCTACGGTCCGCTGATATTCGGCCACTCCCCCAAGGATATCGTCCAGGCCGTGGTGGATCAGATCAGCACCAAGGGATTCCATTTCAGCTTCCCCCACGAACTCGACTACAAGGTCGGCGAGGCGATTCAGCGCCTGGTGCCATCGGTGGACCTGATCCGTTTCACCTGTTCGGGCACCGAAAGCACCATGGCAGCCATTCGCCTGGCGCGGGCCTACACCGGCAAAGACAAGATCATCAAGTTCGAGGGAGCCTATCACGGCTGGAGCGATCTGCACTTTGTCAGCTATCACCCCGCACTGACCATGGCCGCCGGCCGCCACAACGCCCCCCGGGGGCTGCCGGACAGCACCGGTATGCCCCAGGCTTTCGTGGACGAGCTGATCATCCAACCGTTCAACGACCTTGAAGTTATCGAGAAAACCATCCGCGAACGCCATTTCGAGATCGCGGCCGTCTTGATCGAGCCGGCTCTGGCCAACTGTGGCGTCATTCCGCCCGTGGAGGGGTATCTGGAAGGGCTGCGCAAGATCACCGAACAGTACGGAGTGCTCCTGATCTTCGACGAGGTAATGACCGGTTTCCGGATCGCTCCGGGCGGAGCTCAGGAGTATTACAACATCAAACCCGACATCTCGACCTTCGCCAAGGTTCTCGGCGGCGGTTTTCCGGCGGCCTGTTTCGGCGGCACCAAGGAGGTCATGGAGATCGAGGCCAAGAATGAGGTCATGCACGGCGGCACCTATACCGCCAGCCCCCTGGCACTGGCTGCCGCCGATGCCGTATTGAAGCGCATCGAGCGGGACAAGGAGACCATGTACCCGCGTTTGTTCGAACTCTCCGAGCGCCTGCGCGAGGGGCTCGTGCGTGTCATTCGCGCTGCCGGCTTCCACTGCTTCGGTCAGGGCATCGGACCATTGTTTCAGGTTTTTATCGGCGACAGCGATATCGATCGTTTGTACAACTACCGCGACACCGTGGGATACGTGCGCGACGACATTTTCAGTGCCTTCCACGCAGAGCTTCAGAAACGCGGCGTCTACTGCCATCCGGGCCAATTCGAACGCTGGTTTCTGTCTACCGAGCACACTGACCAGGATATTGACGACACCATCGCTGCAGCCGAAGAGAGCATTCGGGCCGTGGCTAATAAATTATAGCCCCGGGCTAAGGGCATTAAAATCAGATGATTACAAAAGTAACTGTTTCCGACCGTCGATTCCCGCTGGAGGATGGTGCGGGCGCCGACGCCATCCACACAGATCCGGTATATGCCTATGCCGTATGTGAATCAGCAGTGGGGCCTGCCGACGGCCCTATTGATGTGCCGGAAGCTTGCAGCAATGCGACCCTATTGGGTTGAAGAACCGCTTCATCCCGATGACGTCCTGGGACATCAGACGCTGGCGCGGGCGATTTACCCCAAACCGAAATTCAGGTCGAGGCCTTTGAGATGGCTGGTATCACACCAGGTTTCGATCACCGCGCGGGATGTGCCGTAGAAAATGCCGTGGGAGACGATTGTCAGGCTGGCATTGGTTGTAATGAAACAGCGCGGCTGTTCCAGCGGCAGGCCGGCAACGTAACGGAAAATACTGTCCAGAACGCCTCCATGAGCTACGACAGCAACTCTAGTACCGAATTTCCCGATGAGTAATTCTTCTAACGAGGCAAGATTGCGCTGATAATGCTGGCGGTGGCTTTCACCTCCTGGCACGATATAATCAGGATCATCGGTGTTAAATTGATCGAACACATCGGAATGACTTGCTCTGATTTCAGGTACCGTAAGGCCCTCAAAAACGCCGTAGTTTCTCTCTCGCAGACGACTGTCAAGCGCCACCGCATGACCCGTAAAATCAGAAATTATCGCTGCGGTCTCCTGGGTGCGCCCAAGATCACTGCTGATCAGCGTGTCGAATTTAATTTCTTCCATGCGGCGACCCAACGCAGCGATTTGATTACGTCCGGTTTCTGTCAGCGGACTATCCCCATGCCCCTGGAAACGTTGCTCTGAGTTCCACACTGTTTCTCCGTGACGTATAACCAGTAACGTTATTTTGGGTTGTGTTGGCATTCCCCTTTTTCCTCCATTGGCGTTTTCACTTCACAGCAATGATATAGGCGCGAAAATTGATTACCCAATATAAATCGTTTCTGACGCCATTTCAATATCCCTGATTCGAATTAATATTGACTTATTTAAGCGGTCTATATATTTAGGGCAAGGATCCAAGCTCAAACGTTTCCGTTATTGATACCGCAAATTCTTTATTCCCAAAATCCATACCCCTATAGTTTATCCGCCAAGATGGATAGCCATGGACATTTTAAGTGTAAGAGAGGAATTCCCCATTAAGCGCCAAAGGGTCTATCTTAACAACGC
>JBAVYC010001258.1:0-1750 GCA_049698595.1 Desulfobacterales bacterium
TTCGGCAGCGTGAATGACGCCGCCGTTATCGCAAGCATAGCAGTGATGGACAGCAGTAATCAGCCGATTGGTTTTAGCGTGTCTGAAAATAACGATCACTTTACCATCACACCGCATAGCTTGCCGCTAGTTGACGATACCTATTTGGTTTCATTCGTCGCAATAGATCTGGCAGGCAATACTCAAAGTTACAGTTTTGCTTTTGCGGTAGACTCACTGGACCCGACTGAACCGGTCATTACCGGCGGTATGGTTAGCGGCGGCCAAGTCCAGGTGCGACCGGCCCAAAACAGCTCCAACCGTACCACGGTGACCTTGACCGGTACCCGCGAAGACCATACCAGTGTGTGGATCAACAACCAGCTGCGGGCAAGTCTTGGCAGTGACGACTGGTCGCTGGAAATGACGTTGCAGGAGGGTAATAATACCCTGGAAATCCGGGCCGAAGACGCCGCCGGCAACCGCAGTCCCTCCGTATGGGTGGATATTCAGGTTGATTCCATCGCTCCGGTCGTCAGCGCTTTAGCGCCGGCAAACAACAGTTTTACCAATACCCCGCCGGCCACGATTGTGATCGATTATCAAGAAGCCGGCAGCGGTTTGAACATTTTAAACAGCAGCCGTTCAATTCAAGACGGCAGCCAGGCGGCGGTCGCCGGAACCTGGGTTGATTCCGGCGCAAGTCAACTGGTTTTTACGCCGGCGGCCGCGTTGGCAGAATCCTATTATACGATCACACTCCAACTAGTGGATAATCTCGGCAATCAGGGTCCGGCGGTCCAATACCACTTTACGGTGGACACAACCGCCCCGCCGGCCCCGGTAATACACCCGGTTACTTCACCGACCCACAACCCCAACCAGGCGGTTGGCGGCACCAAGGAAGCCTATGCCGCCATTCTGGTGGACGGTCAACAGGTCGTGGCGCAAACGGCCTCAACGGACTGGCAGCACACCCTGAACCTGACCAGCGGTTCGAATCAGTATACTTTTATCGCCCGGGACCGGGCCGGCAACGACAGTCCGCAAGTCAGTGCCAACATCATTTTCGATGATATTCCACCGCCACCCGTCAATACCCTCACGCTAAATGGGCAGGGCGCTGGTACCACGGTCGATCTGAACTGGATCGGTTATGACGAGGCCGGCCATGGAGATGTTGCTTTTTACCGGATCTATGTTGAAACCGCCGGCTTCAGCAATGTTTCCGGGCTCACGCCACACCGTACGACGGCGGCCGGCCAATTCGCGGTCAGCGTGCCAAACCTCTCGCGTGACACTATTTACTGGTTTGCCGTCATCGCCGTGGACGCCATGGGCAATGCCCAAACGACGGTCAACCCGATCTCAGGCGCACCTGTCGACCTGGTGCCGCCGGAAGCGGTTACCAATCTTCAGGTCCAATCGTATGCCGACCGCCTGGTATTTGCCTGGAATCATTCGGCCGACGCGGACGGCGATTTGGCCGGTTATCGGGTCATTTTTGGCAGTGACGATACCGGCGAGGTCATTGCGGCCACCCAAAATACGTATGAAAGAATCGGTCTGTCCGCTGCCACCGGTTACCTGTTTAAAGTCTTTGCGATTGATAGCGATACCAACGCAAGCAGGGCTGCCGTCGTTACCGGGGTAACCTGGCTGCCAAATCCCGACAAACCGGCCGCAGATCCCCAAAGCGGGTATGTGGATTTGACCTGGAATGGGACGCCGCCATCGCAGTATGTCAAGCACTATGCTGTTTATAGAAGTG
>JBAVYC010001259.1:0-1739 GCA_049698595.1 Desulfobacterales bacterium
GTACAGGTGACCGAGGGTGTGGTTCCATTCCAGGCCGATCCAGGCACCCCGCAGGTGAGGTTGGCTGGGGCTTACCCGACCACCTAGATGGGGAATAAACACAGGATCAGACTTATCCGGCGTTAAACCCTTGGCCAGGGCGTCCAATTCCAGAAAGGACATGATGCGGTTGCCGTCTTCAGCACCGCGATTGGCAATTTCCTTGCGAAACCATTCCAAATTCATGCCGCCGCCATTTATATAAGCATACGGGTGCCAAAAACCAGAAACGGCCGACTGGCCGCAACCCAGGGTTCTGTCGGAGAGATCGGGCTGAAAACTGTCGGTGGTGGCGGCAAACACCGAGGCTGTTCCGGCGACATCGACGCAGATCCCGGGCCGGGTTGCCCCGCATGCCAGAAAACTGGCCACCGTATCACCGCATCCGGCGGCGACCGGCGTACCGGGAGCCAATCCGCATTTTGAGGCCATGGAGCCGGTAATTTCGCCGACAATGCTGCGGGAATCCACTATTTGCGGCATCTTCTCGATTGCTATATCGAATTGCCGGCAGAGTTCAGCATCCCAACTGTTGTTCCGGTTGTCGGCAAATCCGGAAAAATGAAGGTAAGATTTATCAATGAATGCGTCACCGCCGCTTAATCCGCAAAGACGCATGACCGCATAGCCGGCCGGTTGAACAAATGCCTTGATTTGCTGATAAGTATCTTTGTGTTCGGACTTCCACCATAAAATCTTGGGGCCATGATTAAAGCTTGGAAAGCAACCGGTCTTGGCGAGGATCTCGTCGCCGGCGTTTTGCTTCATTTTTTCGATGTAAGGTGCACAGCGAGTATCCAGCCAGGAATCGTAAGGCGTTATATGCCGACCGTCTTGATTGACGCCAATGATACCCGCCATCTGGCCGCAAAGGGCAACCGCCGCCACTGATTTCGGATTGATTTTGGATTCCCGCAAACAGGCCTGCACCGTATCGCAAACCGATTCCAATTGACAGTCCGGATCTTCCTCCACCGCACCTGCCTGCGGATGGATAAGATTGGAGGATTTGAAACGATTTGCCAGGCAGATGCCGGATTGTGTAAACAAGACCGCTTTGGTTCCCTGGGTTCCGATATCCACTCCAATGAGATGTTTTTCCGTCATTTGAACCCCCTTAATTCATATGCTCTGAAAAATAGCCCAACCACTATTTTAAATTGCTCACCGTATATAAACTCTAAATTTGAAAAAATCAACAAAAAAATGAAAGTAAATAAAATTAAATACTATTAAATGAAAATTTTTTTATGAAAATATGAAAAAATAGCTTGACAAACAAAAACAAATCAAATAAAAAAGGATCTAAAATTTGATTGCCTCTAAAAACATGATAATGATTCAAATCAAATAAACTCTTTCACTTTGGGATGGCGGATTACGGGTAGGACAATGGACGGCGATGCCAATGACACTATGTTTGCCGAAGAGCGCAAACTCAAAATCATCGATCTCCTGAATCAAAACAAGAAGGTGACCGTCACCGAGCTGGTTCGTTTATTCAATGTGTCCAGTGCCACCATTCGAAGTGATCTGCGGGAGTTGAATGACAAGGGGCAGATTATTCGCACCCACGGCGGGGCCATTGTCGAAACCGGAGCGGGTTTTGAACCGGATACCGCGCAAAAGCGCGATTTAAATCTCCCCGCCAAGCAGCAGATTGCACGACTTGCGATTGGGTTAATCAACGATGGTGACAC
>JBAVYC010001260.1:0-1891 GCA_049698595.1 Desulfobacterales bacterium
GAAAGGGTGACAGGCCAATGTGTTCGGCCAGCAAGGCCGAGGCGTAACCCCCGATGGCCGGAAAGGCCACGTGGCCATATGAAAAGAGCCCCGTATAGCCGAAAATGATATTCCAGCCGATGGTCAGAATGGCATAGTAGCAGAATATACTTACCACCGTTGTCCACACCGAAGGTAGAACCCACGGTGCCATCAGGCCCAAAGCGACCATAACGACGGCGACGATAATCTCGTTTCTTTTCATAAGACCTTCAACCCGTTATTTCTGTCCGAAGAGCCCCTGGGGCCTGAACAAAAGAAAAAAAGCCATCATCAAAAAACCGATGGCGTCCTTGTATGCCGATGAAATGTAAAAAGCACCCAACGTCTCGGTGACGCCCAGCATCAAACCGGCCACCAATGCGCCCGCGATAGAGCCCAGACCGCCGATGGCCATGACTTCATAGCTTTTAACCAGCGGAGAACCGCCGATAGTCGGCGATAAGGTAAAAATCGGGGCCACCAGGGCACCGGCTGCCCCTGCCAGTGCGCAGGCCACACCGCAGGATATCCAACTCTCCTTGGCGATATCTACACCGTTTATCTTGGCGCCTTTGCGCGACAGGGTGGTGGCCCGCCAACCGCGCCCGCGCCAGGACTTCTTTATAAACAGGGCCAGGCCCAGAACCAGGAGTGCGGAAACAATGCCGGCCAGCACCTCGTTGCCACTGATGTTGACCCCCAGGATGTTGACGTCGACGGGAATATAATCGGGTGGTTTATGACGAAATGGTCCGAAGACTTTTATCGCCAATTGCCGGAAAAAGAGCAGCAATGCAAATGTCATGATCAGGGCATAATCCATCGGCTTTTCGATTTCCTGGGTATGAATGGGGCTCAAAAGCAGCTTTTCGACAACCGCACCGAGTAAAAACGTGATGGCGATGGCCGAAGGCACGGCTAAATAAAAAGGCAATCCCAGCAGCGTCATCGAGTAGTATGCCATGTAGCCCCCGATCATATAGAACTCACCGTGGGCAAAATTGATGATCCGCATGACACCGTTTAAAAGCGCCAGCCCGACGCCCATGAGCGCGTAAACCAGCCCGATGGTGATGCCGCGTATAATCAGTTCCAATATCATGCGCTAATCTCCAGAAACAATTAAGGATAGATTTCCTCGCGTTTGTATCCTGACCCTTCAACGGCAGTCAGCTTGTTGATGAAAAGCTGGTGTCCCATCCATTGATTCCAAATCGGTCCCGGTCCTTCCCTGCGTTCAAAGGTAATCAGGCCCGTGGTGCCTTCAAACTTTGTGTCCTTAAGCCCCGCAGCCACATCTTTGGGATCGGATGATTTAATCCGCTCCATGGTCTCTGCCAGAATCATGACCTCGTCATATAGAAAAAGGGCGAATACCGGCGGATCCATATTGTATTTGGCCTTGAATGCTTTTTTAAAGCTTTCACCCAGGGGCGACAGCTTGAGTTTATCCGACTCGAAGGTAGCGTAGGTCACACCGACACCCTTATCACCCAGAATTTCCAGAAAGGCCGGGTAGGTGGGCCAGTCCCAGCTGCAAAGGATCTGCATCTCGGGTGCCAGCCCGATTTCGAGGGCCTGTTTGGGTATCAGGTTGGTGGCCTCATAAACCGCGGCGATAACCAGCAGTTCCGGCTTCGGCGATTTGGCTTTCAGTTGCAGGAGCTGGGGTTTAAGATCGGTTGCTTCTTGCGGGTAACCGATACTGTAGACAGTAATCCCTTTGGCGGCGGCAATTTTTTCCAGATATTCGGCAAAACCGGTGCCAAAGGCATTGGTTTCATACAGGATGGCCATGGTCTTGAAATTTTTTTCTATATAAGGCAGCGCGAGTTGGGCGATTTCGGCGTTAAAAGGTCCCACGCGATAG
>JBAVYC010001261.1:0-1516 GCA_049698595.1 Desulfobacterales bacterium
CAATATAATTATCGGTATTCGACATGATAGAACATCCTTTAAGATTGATTGTTTCCTGTTTGAGACAAAATTATTCACCAATGAGAGAAGGTCAACCAGAGACGATTAAGGGCTAAGTAATAGGTAAAAACTATTATATTAATCGATCGAAAATAAAGCCCCGTATCCCCCTTGAAGGCCGTCTTTGAGTGGTTAACTTAACTGCTATGATAATGCTGTCGAAAAGGAGGAATTGATATGAAAACTTTTAAATATATTGGATTGGCTGGATTTACGCTTTTAACCGTATCTTCACTACTTGTGATGAAATCAGCCATAGCGGTTGAAAAAGCAAAGTACGCCGTTTTGGAAAAAGAAGGTGATTTCGAGATCAGGCAGTATGATCCCCAAATCGTGGCCGAAACGTTTGTCGCCTCCAATCTTGAAGAGGCCGGAAATGAGGGTTTTCGCAGACTATATGCTTACATATCCGGGGACAACCAGAAAAAGCAGTCGATTTCCATGACTGCTCCGGTAGGACAGGAAACCAGTTCGGAGAAGATTGCCATGACCGCACCGGTCAGTCAGGAAAAAAAAGATGACCGCTGGCGCATTACGTTTCTCATGCCGGCGGAATATACCCGGGAAATGCTTCCGGAGCCTGACGACGAACGCGTGAAATTAGCTGAAGAACCGGGCCGTCTGATGGCTGCCGTGAAGTATTCAGGAACCTGGAGTGAAGAGGGGTACCGCAAAAACAAGGCCCTGCTGGAAGAATATATCCGCACTCGCGGTTTAACCAAGGCGGGTGCGGCTGTCTGGGCCCGTTATGATCCGCCCTTTATGCCCTGGTTTCTGCGCCGCAACGAGGTACTGATACCCGTGGAAAAATATTAATCACCGCAAAGGCGCAAAGAATGCAGGTAATTTATACAGGTTTCAGAGACTAACATCTCCTTTCCCTGACACCCGACACCTGACACCTTAATTTTCTGACAACATGTTGTCAGAAAAGGCCCGCTAAGGGTTTAGAAGCGAGACACAAATCTACCATTTACAGAACCGGCTAACCGGGCAACGGGCTCAACCGGCCAGCCTAAACTATACATGGTTGCGCAACTTGAGCTCCAGCGGATGCGGATTGAGATAGGTCTGCTGCTTGAGATACGGCTGGTCGTACTTGCGCACGTAATGACTGATCAGGGTTATGGGCACAATCAATGGTACATATTCACTGCGGTATTGCTCAAAAATTTCGAGTAATTCCTGTTTCTCGTCCCCGCTCAGTTCCTTTTTGAAATACCCCATCAGGTGCTGCAAAACATTGGTGTTCTTCCGAATAGTTGTTTTCAATTTCAAGGCTTCCATCAGCAGGATTTGATACTGATTGTACAACTCTTTAATCGGCATCTTCTTGCCCGCTGCGACCAGCTTGCCCATCAAGCGGTAGTGTTTCTGACTATGAGACAGAATCAACAGTTTGTTGCGGGTATGAAAATCCACCAGGTTGCCCATGCTCTGTTTTCGGGCCAGATTG
>JBAVYC010001262.1:0-1834 GCA_049698595.1 Desulfobacterales bacterium
CCAACCTACATTTTGCCGGTGTTATTGCGAATTGCGAAACCCAACAACGGCCGATTTCGGAACCGAGCCCCAAAAGTTTCTTTTCCGATCAGACTGGACGCTCGCGGCCAGCGGCAGTGCTTATATGATACTTCATGGCATGACGAATAACCCGGCATCCCGGATCGATACTGCCTATTTTCCGGTATGGACATCAAAGGCCAGGGTATTGCCGTCGGTGCGAGCCGTGTAAGACAGGTCCTTGCGCATGGCCCAGATGTTGACCTGGTAATGCAACGGAATGATACCCACTTCTCCCATAGCGATCTCCGTAGCCTTGATCAGCAAGGCCTTGTGCTTTTCCCGGTCCACGCTGCGCATGGCTTCTTCCAGAGCCGCGTCCATCTCCTTGTTGGAGAACCGGCCGCGGTTGGTGCCGCCATAACCGGCTTCCTTATCATAGGTGTGCAGCAGGGCTCCCAGGGGCGAAGAAGGTTCGCCGGTGCCCGCTCCCCAGCCCACCAGCATAAGGCTGAATTCGAGTTTGGTTCCCCGGGGAAAGAAGACATTTTTGGGCATGGTGTCCACCTTGGTTTTGATGCCCACCCGGGTCAGCATTTGGGCCACGGCCTGGCAGATCTTGGCGTCGTTGACGTAACGATTGTTGGGGCCATGGATGGTCAGCCCGAAACCGTCGCCCCAGCCGGCTTCGGCCATCAGCTTTTTGGCGCCTTCGGGGTCGTATTCCACCGGTTTCAAGTTGGGGCTGACTGCAAAGAAACCGTCGGGTAATAGTTGCCCGGCGGCAATGGCATTGCCTTCCATTACCTTTGAGACGATGGCCGGGCGGTTAATGGCCATGGAGATGGCCCGGCGGATGCGGACGTCCTTGAGCGGATTTTTGGTCATCGGCTGGCCGTTAATATCGGTGACAAAAGGTGAGACGTCGCGGTTACTGTCGATGTGCAAATAGATCACCCGGTTGGAAACCGACCGTGCCATGCTAAGATTGGAATTTTTTTCCAGTTTTTCGATATCGGCAGTGGGTACAAAATCGATAAGATCCACATCACCGGCTAAAAGGGCCGCCACCCGGGCTGATGAATTGGATATCGGTCTGACAATAACCTTCTCCCATTGCGGCTTTGCGCCCCAGTATTCACCGTTGCGCGCATAGACGATGCGGTCGCCCGGGATCCACTCCACGAACTTGAAGGGTCCGGTTCCCACCATGGCCTTGCCCGAATTGTAATCCTTGGTGGCCGCACCCTCGCCATACTTTTTGGAGATGATGACAAACCCCGACATATAGGTGGCCATCAGAGGAAAGGGATCGGCCGTTGTAAAGCGGATGGTGTAGGGGTCGACAATCTCGACTTTTTTAACGTGATTTATAAATCGCCCAAAAGAGGAGGGGCTGTTGGGCACGTTGGGAGCGCGCTCGAGGGTAAATTTGACATCTTCGGCCGTAAAGGCTGAACCGTCGTGAAATTTGACGTCCCGGCGCAGTTTGAATTCCCAGGTCAGGTCGTTGATGGGCTTCCAGGAAACCGCCAGGCCTGGTACCAGGTTTTGTTTGTGGTCTTGTATGATCAGTGGGTCAAACGTATACTTTGCCATCATGTTGTTGGGTGTCAGATTGTGGTAGTGCGGATCCATGGAGCTGGGCTCGGCTTGCAAGCCGATCTTCAACTCGGCAGTCACCCCCCAACCGGGCACCAGCATTAGAGCAACGAATACCATCACAATAAACAGTTTTTTCATTTTCATGGCACGCCTCCTCTCCGAATGATGAATAAAAAACATTAAAAAAACCTTTGACAAGATAATGAACTTGATTTACTCGGAGACAAGT
>JBAVYC010001263.1:0-5014 GCA_049698595.1 Desulfobacterales bacterium
GTTATGGGGGATAAGAGGCTGAAGGCGATCGCAGTGCGTGGTACAAAAGATTTTCAAGTTGCTAGCCCAGAAGAGCTGTTCAAATTATGTCTCCAACACTATCAGGATATACATGAAAGTCCGTTTAACGGGGATCTCATGGCAATCGAGTGGGATGATGCTTTTCACCATGACAATTTTGCCTGGGGAAATGCACGAACACGGAGAAGAGGCTACTGGAACAAGGCGTTAGAAGACAAGTGGAAAGAATATACACTGAAAATCCGCGACCGGTTGCAAGGCTGCTACAATTGTCCTAAAAACTGCCATCTCGTGGTCAAGCCCCCTGGACGACAAAGGTACATCTTAAAATGCTTCGGAAAAGGCACCTGGCATATGGCGGCTTTTGAAGAGCTACCTTTTACCTTCGATATATTGGCTTTAAGCCAGGAATACGGTGTAGATAACTATGCCGCACCACAAACCATAGCTTTCGCTATCGAACTTTACGAAGCAGGCATTTTAACTGACAAAGAGCTGCCTGATTTTCCGGAAAAATCTGCCGATAGGTTTTATTATCTTCTTGAAAAGCTTGTCCGCAGGGAAGGAGTCGGAGATGTCCTGGCCAATGGCGTCTACCAGGCAGCCCGTCAGATTGGCAAGGGTGCCGAAGCTTACGACCATAACACAATAAAAAAATTCGAGCAGATACCTCTCAAACTGGGCAAAGTGAATTATCCGTATTACCTCATGTATTGCACCAGCGACAAGATGGCGATTAATCAGACCGAGGGCTCTTATCCGCAGGATCCAATTAAAGACCTTGCGGAGAGAAAAGAGTTTGCCGATGGATGGATGTCTGCACCCGAGAGGTTTAAAAAATTCTTCATGGAATGGGAGCCACGCACACATCCATCATTTGAAGCATCTATTAACATTTGTGATTGGAACGAAACCATGCACTACGTTGATGACGCCACGGGTCTTTGCGCCTTCTGTTCATCATTTAGAGGGCAATTCGGTGGCGGCTCCGCATACAACATCTACAACGTACCAACTTTTATCAAATTAGCGACCGGAATGGATTTTGATGCCGATGACTTGTGGCAAGTCGCCAGAAGAAATCGGAACCTTGTCAGGGCCATCAATATGAGTAGAGGATTGAAAAGAGCCGACGAGAAGCCACCTGAAGATCACTGGAAGAAGAGGGAACCGGAAAATGAGCAGAGGCTTCTTGACGACTATTACAAATTCAAGGGTTGGACCAACGAAGGCGTTCCCACTAAATTAACATTGGATAAATTAGGATTGGATGATGTCGCCGATGAACTTATCAAGAGAGGACTCATTAAAGGCGATGAAGATATTTGCTATACGGATCAATCATGTTACTCAGAAGGAAGACCAAAAGAAGCAGAAGTGGGTTTCCGTAAAGCTGAGCATTTTACTCTAACTGAGTACAACATCAAGAATAAATAGTCCGGGAGGTGAAAAGAGTAATGAGCAAACCGGCAAAAAAAAAAATAATCAAAGAAATAAAAGTAGACCTGAGCAAATGCAACGGGTGTCGCGCCTGTGAGAAGGCCTGTGCTGCATTTCACGCCATACCGAAATACAGTAGCTTTAACCCGGCCCGCTCCCGGATCAAGGTGGTAATCGATGAGCGAAACGATCAATGGGTGCCGGTTCGAGCCGGCGGCTATACGCAAGCCGAATGTAACGGCCGGAATCATTATGTGATCGACGGAAAAGAGTATTCGGAATGCGCTCTCTGTCCGGCTTCCTGCCCATCGAGGGATTGGTTCAAAGAACCCGATTCGGGGCTGCCGTTAAAATGCGACATGTGTGAAGATGTGCCCCCACTTGAGGAGCCGATGTGTGTTCAGATGTGCGGACGTGACTGCTTGACCTATTCAGAAAGAGAAGTGGTTGTGGCAGAGGAATAAACGCAGGAAGCAGAGAATCAGATAGAGTTAAAGACGGCCTACGAGGCACTCGTGAAGAAACACGGACAAAAGAAGGTCGTGGATACTTTTTCTCGATTATCAAAGCGCTAACCACTAAGAAAGAAGAGGATTAATAAAGAAAGTGGAAACCGTAGAATTCTTAGAAGGAATAAAAAATTGGAAAAAGAAACGGGTGAAGGGCTGGCTGTTAACAGTCCCGAAGAAGATAATCTTATAGATGTGATGGTTGTCGGCGGAGGCATCAGTGGCATCCAAGCCGCCCTTGACTTGGCGGATACGGGCTTTAGGGTGTATCTCGTTGATAGAGCACCGGCCATCGGTGGCAAAATGGCTCAGCTTGATAAAACCTTTCCCACCAATGACTGCTCCATGTGTATTGAGTCGCCAAAGTTTATTGAATGCAGCAGACATCCCAATATTGAGATTCTGACATACACTGAAGTTGAGAGTATAAAAGGCAAAGCAGGAGACTTTAAGGTAACCCTGACCAAAAAACCAAGATATATAATAGAAGACAGATGCACAGGTTGTACAACCTGTGTTGAGGTTTGCCCGGTCAAGGTCCCGGATGAGTATAATCAAAACCTTTCTTTGAATAAAGCCATTCATATTTACTTTTCTCAGGCCGTTCCGCTGATTACGTATGTGGACCCTGATACCTGCCTTTATCTCCAAGATGAAAAATGCAATATCTGTATCGGTGCCTGTCAAAAACAAGCCATCGATCTTAACCAAAAGGAAGATACCGTCCAAGTAGAGGTCGGCGCGATTATCATGGCTCCGGGGTTTGAGGTGTTTGATCCGAAACTTCGGAACGACTGTGGCTACGGCATCATGGAAAATGTTGTTACCAGCCTCGACTTTGAACGTATACTTTGTTCTACCGGCCCATATGAGGGCGAGATAAGACGCCCTTCCGACAAGAAGCATCCGAAGAAAATCGCCTGGATTCAGTGTGTGGGGTCCCGGCAGGTGATCGACGGTGGAAACAGCTATTGCTCCGGGGTGTGCTGCACGTATACGCAAAAACAGGTGATTCTGGCAAAGGATCATGAAGCTGATCTTGAGGCAAAAATTTTCCATAACGATATTCGTGCCTTTGGAAAGGATTTTGAACGGTTTTACCAACGGGCGGAAAATCTGCCCGGGGTTGAATTTATAAGAAGCTATGTGTCGGTGGGAAAAGAGGACCCGAAAACCAAAAATGTTTCCATAAGATATTCGACGGCTGATGACGGTGTTAAGGAAGAAGAATTTGAACTCGTCGTATTATCCGTGGGGTTAAACCCGCCGAAAAACGCAAAAAAATTGGCGGACCAGTTTGGTATTGAGCTTGACGAACACGGGTTCTGTAAATCCAATCCGCGAAATCCCATTGAGACCACGCGGCCGGGGATTTTTGTCAGTGGCGCATTTCAGGGGCCCATGGATATCCCCGAGTCCGTCATGGGTGCCAGCGGCGCCGATGCCCTCTGCAGTCAGCTCCTGGCCTACCGCCGGGGGGATCTTACCAGGGACCGGGTCTACCCGCCGGAGAGGGATGTCTCCCAAGAGGAGCCACGTGTGGGTGTTTTTGTATGCCATTGCGGGGCCAATATCGGCCGGGTGGTGGATGTGCCGGCAGTGGTAGATTATGCGTCCGGGCTGGAGAATGTGGTGCATGCCCAGGAGAGCCTTTTTGCCTGCTCGACCGACAATGCTCAGCAGATATCCGATCAGATACGGGAAAAGGGGCTCAACAGGGTGGTGGTGGCGGCCTGCACGCCAAGAACCCATGAGCCGTTATTCAGGGACACCTGCCGTGAAGGGGGTATCAACCAGTACTTCTATGAAATGGCCAATATCAGAGAGCACTGTTCCTGGGTGCATTCCAAGGATCCGGAGAACGCCACCCAGAAGGCCAAGGAGATCGTTCGGATGTCCGTGGCCCGGACATTGCTTCTCGAGCCCCTCAAGGAGTATGAGCTGCCGGTGAACAAAACAGCATTGGTGGTCGGCGGCGGCCTTGCCGGTATGACCAGTGCCCTTAGTATGGCTAAGCAGGGATTTCGGGTTCAGCTGCTGGAAAAGGATAAGACGCTGGGAGGCGTGGCGCGAAGAATTCATACCACTCTGGAAGGGATGGATGTTCAGACTTTCTTAAAAGACACGATCAAAAAAGTCTATCAGCATCCTTTAATCCAGGTATCCCATGATGCGACCATTACGAATGTGATGGGATATGTCGGCAATTTTGTAACCACGGTGAAGAGCGAAGGAAGGGTCAAAGACATTGAGCATGGCGCGGTAATTCTTGCCACTGGGGCTGAAGAATACAAACCCACTGAGTACCTTTACGGAGAAAACGACAATGTGTTGACTCAGCTGGAGCTTGAAGACTTTCTTGCCAAAGAAGATGAAACGCTGATGAATGCCGAGAGTTTGGTAATGATCCAATGCGTTGGTTGCAGAAACGAGAACAGAAATTACTGTTCCCGAATATGTTGCAGCCATGCCGTAAAGAACGCCTCGCATTTAAAAGAGCTGAATCCCGAGATAGAAATCTACATTCTCTTTAGAGACATGAGAACCTATGGGTATAGGGAAGATTATTACCGGGAGGCAGCGGATAAAGGTGTTAAGTTTATTCGCTGGGGATCGGATGACAAGCCCCAGGTGGAAACTGCCAAAGAGGGAGGGAAGTCGATTTTAAGAGTCACAGTGCTGGATCCTATTTTAGGCCGGCGGCTTGAATTAGACGCCGATGTGCTCACGTTGTCTGCTGCGATTATTCCATCGGAAGAGAGTATGGAAGTAGCTCGATTGTTCAAGGTGGCCATGAATCCGGACGGTTTCTTTCAGGAGGCACATGTAAAATTAAGACCGGTAGACTTTGCGGCCGAGGGAGTATTCCTGTGCGGTATTGCGCATTATCCCAAGCATATCACGGAGACCATCAGCCAGGCATATGGTGCGGCGGGTCGAGCGGTCACCATCCTGAACAAGGATTCGGTGACGGCCTCGGGGGCTATCTGTGAGGTCGATGAGAGCGCATGTGAATCGTGCGGTGCATGCATATCGGTATGTGA
>JBAVYC010001264.1:0-2049 GCA_049698595.1 Desulfobacterales bacterium
TTTTTCATATTCTTTCAGATATTCAAACAAAGTGGGAACACCATAAAAGCCGGAAGCTTGATAACGCTCCATGGCTGTAAGAATATCATCAATATCCGGCGTCGTGAAAAGCACAATGGTGGCGCCTTGCGCCAAACCGTTGAGCATCACGACAACCTGACCATAAATGTGGAAAAACGGTAAGAACGCGATGATCTTTTCCTGGCCCTCCTCAAATATCGGCCAGAAAGACAACGTCTGCATCATGAGCGCCACCATGTTGTAATGGGTTAAGACAGCGGCCTTGGGAAGCCCGGTCGTTCCTCCCGTATATGGCAGGGCGGCAATGTCCTTATGGGGATCGATGGTGATGCCCGGATTTTGGGCCGGGTATTTTTTTATCAGATCTTTAAATGCGAGTAAGCCTGCCTGTTGGATATGTTCCGGTGTAGGGACTTGCATTCCGCTGTAGGCTTTTCCCAACGCGTTTTTACCAAAGGCGCGTTTGAGGGCCGGAAGATAGTCGCCGATGCTTGACAGGATTATATTGTCCAAATCGACACCGGCTTTCTCAACGTTGTCATAAAGGATATCTTCGCAGATGATCGTTTTTGTTTCACTGTCCTCTAACTGGTGTTTGACTTCCTGGCTGGTGTAAACCGGGCTGATCGGCGTTACCTTGGCACCGACTTTTAAGGCGCCGATATAAGCAATCACATACTGGGGGCAATTTAGCAGATATAATGCCACCGTCTCCCCTTTGGCCACTCCAAGACCTGCCAGCGCTGCCGCAAATCGATCGGTCAACTTTTTCAATTCTCCGTATTTGATCTTTTTGCCATAGAAAATCAGAGCGGCCTTACCACTGTATTTATCCGCCATCTCGTCGAATAATTGCGGCACGGATTTCTCGGGGACTTCCACTTCAGGGGGAACACCTTCCGGGTAGTACTTTAACCAGGGTTTGGACATGTAGACTTCTTTTGGTTCCATATGTGTCGATTCTCCTCCGCAGTGGATATATCCCGGTTTCCACCTTTTTGTTGATTATGGTTCTCATGATCTAGTAGATGACAGAGACCAGATAACAGTGATCAGATGACAGAAAAAAAAATACTCGGAACTAATACAGACCGCGTGAATAGTTTACTGGTTAAATGGTTGATTAGGTAAATTATAGTCATAATTTTAGAATGTTATGATTGTTAAAGCATGAAGTGTCCAATTATTTTGCAAATATGGGATAAATCCATATTTACAACCACCTAACCAATCAACTCATCAACCAATCAACGATATCTGTAACTGCATTATCAATGAACCTCTCTATTTCAATGCATCGATGCGGCACAGATCCGACAGGTTTTACGGGTAGCCACGTTTCGAATCTTGCACCGGGGGCACTCATTTTCGATTTTATCCCGTATCCATGGCAGCAAACCCTGGGGCATAAAAAGTAATATTAGCAAAATGACGATGGCAAACAGTAACATTCTGAGTTCCGGCCAAAATCGAAAAAATTCCAGCAACGGGAACAGAATAAAAACAGCACCGACTGGCCCCCAGATAGTCACCACTCCCCCAAAAACCGACCAGATAACGACCTGGAACGACATGGACACTTCCAGGGTTGAGGGTCCCGCAATCCGCATGAAATGGGCGTACAATCCACCGGCGATCCCGGCAAAGAAACCACTGAGACAAAAAGCCATCAGCTTGTAACGGGTGGTGTTGATGCCCGAAGCGCGCACTGCAACCTCATCCTCCCGGATGGCATGAAAAATAATCCCGATATTGGAATCGGTTATTTTCCACATAACCACTACCAGGACAATCATAACGACCACGGTAATATAATACTGGGCAACCCGGGACCGAACGAGGCGATCTATACCGGATATACCCAGCTCTCCGCCGGTAATCTCCGGAACGGCAAACACGATACCCATTAAAATAATGGGGAATGCCAGAGTGGTCAGTGCCAGATAGGTGCCCCGGAGCCTAAGACAGGGAATGCCGATAATCAAACCCGCCAGGACGGAGGCCAGGGCACCGAGCGGAATACTTCCC
>JBAVYC010001265.1:0-4845 GCA_049698595.1 Desulfobacterales bacterium
TTGGGAAGGTACTTTTGAATTTTAGTCAGTTTTTCATTAAAGGATAAATTTTTAGAAGATGTTTCGGCAGGAACATCCACTTTGTGGCCGCACTCACCACAAAATTTTCTTCCAAAAGGAATACTGGCTTTGCAGGCAGGACATTCAAACTCAAATTTAGCTCCGCATTCTTCACAAAACTTTACACCATCACGATTCTCAAACTGACAATTCTGGCATTTCATTTTGGAGCACTCCAGTAAAATTGATATATCCTACTAAATATATCTCCGTTTTTATTCATTTAGCTTTCGTCGATTTGTATTCACAAGACGCAGAATATAATCCCCAAGATAATTTTATATTAGAACGAATTCGTGCAATGAATGGGTGGTTTTATATTCGCCCATGGTCTTGCCTGTTCCAATTGGGCAGCCAACCGGAACAGTGTGGCTTCATTGCCAAACCGTCCTGCAAATTGGACACCGATCGGTATGTTATCTTCATTCCAATATAAAGGAATCGACATGGCGGGTTCACCTGTTATATTTTGGGTGCGAGTAAAAGCTACGAATGAAAGCGCAATTCTTATCCATTTCATAGGATCATCCGGCGACGGTTGAAAGGACCCTATCTTTGTGGGAGGTATTCTCATTGTCGGGGATAAAAGTAAGTCAAAATTTCCCTTCTGATACCAGTTTGCTATTTTTCTCGAAAACCGTTGGAGCTCCTCCTTGGCGGCCAAATATGCCCCTCCGGTTGTTTTTAGACTTTCTTGATAGAGATCCCAGGTAGGGGGTTCCAGCTCATCCTGCCTAATTTTTTTTCCTAATTCACGCTCCCAATAGGCGATAACGTGCTCCACAAAGCAAGAAAAAACCAGAACAAAGGTCTGAGGAAGGTTAGAGTGATTTAACTGAGCTGCGGAGACCTCCTCTACGAAATGGCCAAGATCTTCACATAGTTGCGCGGCATCTCGCACTGCGGCGTCACAATCAGGATGCAACGCAGTTTCTTCATTCCAACCTTCAGGCACACTGGTTAAAAACCCGATTCTTAAATGCCCTACATCTTTTTTTATTTCTTCCAAGAAAGGGCGTTCTATAGGTGGGGCATAGTAAGGATCACCAAGATCAGGTCCCGAGGTTACATCCAATAGAGCGGCCGAATCTCTGACAGTCAGAGTCACCGCATGTTCATGAATTATCCCACCGCCGAGATCACCAAAGAGGGGGCCTAAGGGGTTTCGTCCTCGGGTAGGTTTTAAACCGAAGAGCCCGCAGCAGGATGCCGGAATACGAATAGATCCGCCACCATCACAGCCGTGAGCCATCGGCATTATTCCGGCTGATACTGCTGCTGCTGATCCGCCACTGGACCCCCCCGGCGTTAGGTTTAGATCCCAGGGGTTAAAAGTCGGTCCATGAATGGGTGGTTCTGTAGTGGGCAATACTCCAAATTCCGCCGAGTTTGATTTTCCGACTATTATCAATCCACTTGCTTTTTGACGTTTTACTATTTCGCTATCCAGTTTAGAGATATAGCCATGAACTGCTCGGGATCCCTCGCTAAGAGGTGTATTTTTACATTCCGCAATTAGGTCCTTCAATAGAAAGGGAATGCCGCAAAACATGGAATCAGATATTTTCGTGGCTTTCGTACCCGAACTCCAAATTTCGGCGGCCACATGAGCTTGGTCATACATTTTGTATATAACCGCATTGATCTTGGGGTTGATTTTTTCAATTCTGTGAATTGTAATTTCAAGTAATTCTGCTGGAGTGATTTCACCTTTTCGGATTAAATCACTCAAACCCATCGCATCATATTTGACCAATTCATCCGCCATTATATACTCCTTTTATTTAGTGACCCAAAATAGTAAGCGAATAGATTGAAAATAAAGCCATGAAAAAAATTGGCAAACCAACCTTTAATCTGGGCAACGATTTCTCGGTATTCTGTTAACAGCTGGATAGTACCGATTTCATCTTTTTCCTTTGGGCGGCTGTAATCGACGACATCAGCACTAAGGTTGGCGGCGTGCTTGCGTTTAAAACCTTCTTGAGGCATAGGAGACTCCTTTTATGAGGTTTTAAAACGAAGAAGGGCTATAATTCAGAAACTGAATTAATATTACAAATATCCAAAGGGGCTTATGTGGTCAAGGAAAATTATGGAAGAGCAAAATCGAGGAATCTTTTTTCAGAGGTAGAAATGTTGAATGAACTTTGGATACTATGCAAGAAAACCAACTACCACTCAACTACTCAACATAAATTGAGATAATCCGTAAAATCCGATTCCTCTCAAAACCTGTGATATCAAAAAATATCACAAATTACCCCAACCTACAGATACGTAGATGGTACCCCACTCTCGGCAAAAATACAGATATCACATTTTTTAAAGTTCGGTCAATTCTGCATAGATGTTTACAATATCTGGCATTTTTAGATGTCGAAAATCTTGCATATACGTTTACAGTATCAGAACTTTTTAGAGGGCGAATTTTTTACAGATACTTTCCATATATCGGTAGCTGAGGCTCATCTGCGATTGGAGTAATCTGCAATTTTGAAAGTGCATTTTCATTACTGATTAAATGTTGTATTTGCAGGTTTCTATCGACCATTATAAAGCGCTATGAGTTACTTGCGTCTTGGTGTTCAGCAAACCCTAAGTTTATAAAAAATTGTACATTCCATGATAAGGTGAGTCTTACTTAGCTAATATAGGTTTGGCCGCCCAATGAGTCCCCTTCTTCAAGCTTGGCAGCAAGATAGAAAACTACCCACGCTCCGCAAAGGTCGCAATCCACATCGTTTCCGTAGCAGCAATAGGGTGTCACAAATTCGCTACCTTCAAGATAAAGTGGTAAAACAAGACTCTTAGAAGGACATTTATCAGTAACAGTCTTGGCGTTTTCCGAAAGCATTAATTCAAGGCTTCGTCTTTTGTTCCACACGAAGTCAGAATATTTCTTTTTAAGCTTCATTGCGATTTTTACGACCTTATCGCGTCGCTCGAGTGAGCCCCAGGTGAGATTTGACGTATCATTCTTAGGAGGTACGTAGAACGTGAAAAGCATCCCTTCGGCACGCGTGGGTCGCAAAAGCTTGACCAACTCTTCCAACGCGTCCTCGTTCTGTCTTGTAACCACACACTGACACATGACCGTTGATGAGAACTTTTCTGGAATACGGGACAAAGTGTTCATCACTTTTTTAAAGGTTCCGTTGCCGCGTATAGCGTCATTGAGTTCAGGGGGACCATCGACCGAGACTACGTAAGTGCAATTGGGAAAATCTATTGGTTTGAGCGTGCCATTCGTGGTGATCGTGTTATCTGAGAATAATGTTATTCCGTCTCGCAGCACATCCGGCCTCAGAAGAGGTTCACCTCCCATCCATAGAATACGTTGGATTCCGTGGAGTTTTTGCAGTTCCGCAAGTTTTTTGAGCATCGCGGGGGTTTCCATTTCTGCGCTTGCGTCGTTTGGGTTCCCGTCACGATAGATAAAGCAATGTTTACAACGGAGGGTACACCTGTTGGTTATGTTGACCATTGCGGCAGGATATTGATGAGCAGAGCTCTCTGTCTTTCTCATTGTTTTTTCCCCCTTGCTAGTTCGATGGTCCCCAAGGCTCACAGTAATCTGCGACATTCCGCAAGCTTTGATTACAAAATGATATATGCAAAATCGCTAATGTACAGATACGTAGATGGTACCCCAACCCCGGCAAAAATACAGATATCACATTCTTTAGAGGTCGGTCAATTCTACATAGATGTTTACAGTATCAGTACTTTTGAGCATCCCTATTTTTTTCAGATACTATAAGAGATATCACTGGGCCGACCACATTTTGCGTATGTTGGAGAGTACATCAGGTTTTTTAGTTGATAGGAAACCTATTATGGCTGGATTCACAGTCTCCTCTTTGCCCCACCGTTTGAGCCTTTTATCCAGATAATCCACTGTATAAAAAGTAATAGCCCCCAAATAAGGGCTGGCCAATGAAACCAGACAATGCCATACCACGCCAATATGTTGATTATAATAAAAAAACCAATCACACCCAAATAAATCCCTAAGTGCCTGCGAAATATGTTCCTATCCCTAATTATTAGCATAGCCTTAGAGAATATATTTTTGTCTCCGGACTTAGTCCGTGTTTTCTCGTTTCTACTCTTTATTTTTTTTAGTCTATCACTACTGCTTTTATGTTTAGCTTTATCTACTTCGGCTGTTTCGTCCCCCTGCTCAAATAAGACCCTGTAAGCACGGATAGGTTTGGCCATATTCTTAACAGTAATTTCTCCCAGATATTCGTACCCCAGGGGCAGCTTATCTTCAATTTGTTCATGGGCCGTTCTGGAAATGCATATTCCTCCAGGGTTTGCCAAAGCTTCCAACCTTGCTGCTAAATTGACCCCATCACCGTAGATTCGATTACCTTCAACAACAAGGTCTCCAAGGTTAATCCCAATACGAAATATCATCTTGCGGCTTTTTGGCAGTTGAGCATTACGGGCCTTTATTTCTTTTTGTACTGCAACCGCCCCCTGTACAGCATCAACTACGCTGGCGAACTCAGCAAGTAGATTGTCACCCACCGCGTCCACGACACGTCCATGGTGTTGATCTATGAGTGTGGTCATCACCTCACGGTATGCGGTTAGTTTTTGTATAGTGGCTTTTTCGTCCTCCCGCATGAGCCGACTGTACTCAACAACATCGGCACTGAGGATAGCAGCGAGTTTGCGTGAAAAACGTTCTTCAGTCATGGCTTTTTCTCACATTTAGAGGCATTTAAACGACAGTGGATAGAACAATTTATCCGATTGGTAGATTTTGTTAAT
>JBAVYC010001266.1:0-2773 GCA_049698595.1 Desulfobacterales bacterium
GAAAATGAAATGTCCAGCACGCCCTTGAACTCCTCCTGGAGTCTGGCCGCCAGGTTGATACTGATGGGATGCAGCGCGCGACCGCTCATGTAGATCATGCCTTCATTTTTGGGCAGGTTCTGTTCGATGTTGGAAGTCTCTAGGGTATTGGTCAGCTTCAGGCTGAAGCCGACACCTTTGTCGCGGGCGGCATCCAGCATCGCACCGATCAAAGCGACACCGTCGTCGTATTTGAGATCGTGGCCGAAGGCCTCGTCCGGGACTTCGGTGCTGAAACCGAGTCGGTGGTTGAGAATATTGCGCAGACGTTCGGCGCCAAGCAGGGTCGGGTTAAGTTTGATGGTGGTATGAAAACCGCGTTCCTCGACAAAGTAACGACCGATTTTCTCGACTTCCTCCGGCGGGCAGCCATGCATGGTGGAGACCGTGATGTTGTTGGACATGCTGCCGGGGATGCTCAGTTCTTGCACCCGCGGATAAAACGCGGCAATGCGCTCGATCTTTTCAGCCAGCTCGGCGGAGCAGTCGCTCATACGGTCGAAAAAATGTTGCACCGTGGGGCTTTTGATGCCCTCCAGGTTATAGCCGGCGCTCATGTTGAAAATAAAGCCCGGTTCCTCAGATACGCCCCATCCCAGCTTGTCCCGCAGGATATAGATCAGAAGGAAGGCGTTAAGATACTCGTTGAAGGATTGGTCGAGCTTCAGCTCCTGTGACCATTCACAGTTGTATCCTTCGTCGGTCATGTCGATGCAGGGTTTGGTCACTTCCAACTCGTCCAGCACCTGGATGGTCTTCAGCTCGATATAGCGCGCGCCGCAGAGCCAGGCCGCGATGATATTCTGGGCCAGCTGGGTGTGCGGACCGGCGGCTACCCCCAGAGGGGTTTCCAGGATCTGCCCGTAGCGGCGCAGGCGAAAAGGATCGGACTGCCCGGGTTCAAAAAAAAGTTCCCGGGGAATGCCGAAAATTTCGTTTCTCTCTTCAAGATCGGCAAGCATCCACTTTAGCAGTGCGTCTATGTCGGTACAAAAGAATTTATCTTTTTCCATTATAACCCCCCTACAAGGAATGTCGAATGACGATTGACGAATGACAAATGATGGAATCGCTCTCCGAGGCGTAGGCGCTATAACCCTACGAGCCGGAGGCTTCGCTCTGTCTTTTTATAAGAATTGAACTCGATAGAATTCCTTAATTTGACATTCATCATTCAATATTTTTACTGCCTTAAGCTTCTGCCAGCTTCTGCCAGAGACGAAGGCCCTGATCGCGGGCGTAAGCTAGAATTTCAGCCTCATCGACACTGGTGATTCGGCGCTCCTCGACGATCATTTTGCCCTGGGCGATGACGCTCAGGACATGGCTGGATTCGAGACCGTAGATGAAGTGACCGCTGAAGTTTGCAGAGGTTATTTGCGTGGGGCTGTCGTAGTCCAGAATGACCAGGTTGTTTGCGCCGTCACCTTCGGCGTCCACGGCCTCGATGAATCGATGTACGTTGCGGAAGCGGGCATACATCTGATCCGGGGAAACCCCCTCGGTGTTTTGACCCACAAGATAAGCGGCTTTGGCGCTGCGCAGCATGTCGCTGTGCATGCCGTCGGTGCCGAGCATGACGTTGTCGGTCAGTCCGGTGTAGCCGGTGGCCCCCACGTTGTTGTTCTGATTGCTTTCCACGTTCTGAACGACCCACACCGGTGACTCACGCAAGAGCTTTTTCTCTTGTTCGTCGAGGAACAGGCAGTGGCCCAGAATGGTGTGGGGGCTTTCCAGGGCACCGAACTCGTGCAGACGCTGAACTACGCGCTTGTCGTAGGTCTTCAGGCAGTGTTCCTGATCGGCCAGATCCTCGGCCACGTGCACATGCAGTCCGGTGCCGTGTTTGCGGGCGAGTTCAACGGATTTTTTAAGCAGGTCGTCGTCAACGGTGAACGAGGCGTGTAGTCCCACGTGGCCTCCGCAGCCTGATGAGAGGTATGCATCTGTTTCGGCAAGGCCTGCTTCCACGGGACCCTGGCCGTCACGGCAGGAGATTTCGTAACACAGCAGGTGGCCGAGCCCGATCTTTTCAAACGCCCGGGCGATGGTTTCCAGGGACCCCTCGATGGCGTACGGGGAGGAATGGTGATCAATGCAGAAGGTCACGCCGTGTTTGGCCATGTGCAGCGCCGCGGCCAGGGCGCTGGCTTCGATCATGTCGCGATCGAGGCGCTTGTCCACCCGCCACCAGATGTATTCTAAGACCTCCAGAAAATTGGCGGGGATCCGCGGCGGAGCCGGCATGCCGCGGGCAAGGGTGGAATAGATGTGATGATGGCCGCAGGCAAAAGATCTGGTCACGAGGCGGCCCCGGCAGTCCACCACTCTGTCCTGGGCTGACAGTTCACTATCGGAGGGGCTGGAATCACGGAAGCCCAAGCCGCCCCTGGGACCCGGCTCGACCGCCAGATGGGTATTGCGGATGTCCAGGGTCTCCGCGTCGAGGTAGTTGGCGTTTTTCAAATATAGCGTCATTTAATCCCCCCTTAGGCACTTTTCGGGTTTTATCTGAATGCGATTTCAGAGTACAGAAGACAGATGTCAGATGACCGCTTTAGCTCTTTGAGCAACGGCGCGGCAGTTACCGCCCTCGTCGTTGCCCTCGTGCTTGTCCCCCCCAAAAAAAAATTGATTTCGAGAACGAGCACGAGGACGAAAAGAATCAGATTAAATTATATGCATACGCCCTGCGCCCTCAACCTTATGCCATGCGAATCGTATGAAATTTAAG
>JBAVYC010001267.1:0-1909 GCA_049698595.1 Desulfobacterales bacterium
ACAACAAAGACGACTATGGTCATTCCGCCTGCATATTTACCCGGGATGGCGGCGTTGCCCGCCGGTTTATGAAAGAGGCGGATGTCGGCAACATCGGCATCAATGTCCCGGTGCCCCAGCCTTTTGCGTTCTTCCCGTTGGGATCCAAAAACGAGTCCGCTTTAGGGGTCGCTAAATCCAGAATAGATTCCATGAGGCTGTTTCTGGATCAAAAAACGGTTACGGAAAGATGGATTTAGCTGAAACAAATTGAAGATTGAAGATTGACTATTGAATAATGAAGGAATTCTATCTTTTTTATTTTTAGTTCAGTTCGATTAAGCATTCAATCGCTATATTGATGAATAAGTAAAAAATTACTACCTTTTTCGTCACTTTTAGAAAGACAGCATTCCATAAATCTTCAATCTTCAATTTTAAATATTCAATACTTATGAAGGGAGGTCAAAATGAGTGAAAACAAACCCCGGATTCGCAAGATCTGCACCTTTTTAGAAGAAACCCTTGCAGACGGCACGGTGCGGCTAAGCACACCGACGCGTAAAGCCGCCGCCGCCGCAGTCTTTGTCAACCCTTTTGCCGGTGAATACCAGGAGGATCTATCCCTGCTTATCCAGTGGAGCGAGGAACTCGGCGCCATGCTGACCCAAAAAGCGGTTGCCGCCCTGGGGATCGAACCGGATACGGTGCACAGTTACGGCAAGGGCGCTATTGTCGGCGGTAAGGGTGAATTGGAGCATTGTGCCGCCATCATGCATCCGGCCCTGGGAAAACCCATGCGGGACAATGTCGGCGGCGGTAAGGCGCTGATTCCTTCCGCCAAAAAACGCGGATATCCGGGTGCGGCCATCGATGTCCCGCTGGGGCATAAAGATGCAGCCTTTGTGCGGTCTCATTTTGACGCCATGGAAGTCAGGGTCGCAGATGCTCCTTGTGATGACGAACTGGTTCTGATAGTGGTGGTAACCGATTCGGGCAGGCCGGCAGCCAGGGTAGGCGGGTTGAAAGTGGCAGAGATTAAAGGCGAAGATGGACTGCGATAATGAAAAAAAAAATATATCCCCTTCGTTTCACGCTCAACGGTGAAGAAAAATCACTGGATATTGAACCGGGAATTTCAGCGTTGGAACTGATACGGAATACTCTTGACCTCAAGGGAACCAAGGAAGGATGCGGGATTGGTGAGTGCGGCGCCTGTACCATTATGGTGGACGGGAAAGCGGTCAATGCCTGCCTGATATTTGCCGCGCAGCTGGACGGTCGCAGCGTATTGACTGTTGAGGGACTTAGCCGAGGTGATGCACTGCATCCGATTCAGCAATCTTTTATCGATCACCATGCCGTTCAATGCGGGTTTTGCACCCCTGGTATTTTAATGAGCACCCACGCCTTGCTGAAAGAAAATCCGCAGCCGGCACGAGATGAAATTGTCAAGGCCATCTCCGGCAATCTTTGCCGCTGTACCGGCTATCAGAGTATTATCGCCGGTATAGAAGACGCTGCAGGAAGATGCCGTGAAAATAAGAATCGCAACAAGTAATTAGCTTCGGAGTATTGGAGTACTGGAGTGTTGGAGTAATGGCTTAAGGATGGGTGCCTTTTTTTAACACTCCAATACTCCATCACTCCAGTACTCCATGGGCGAGACTTTCAAGAACTTTTGGCAGCCTTGAAATTACCTTATTATTGATCATGGTTCTGTAAAATATTGATCTGAATTTAAATATGGAAAACTGAATGTTTGATGTCGAATACATAAGACCGCAGGATCTTGGTGAGGCGCTCGATTTTATAAAGAAGCAGGCAGCGGACACCACCATCCTGGCCGGTGGCAGCGACGTGATGATCGATATGCGTGCCGGCACCCTGCAAACCAAGTATTTGCTGGATATAAGTCGCTTGTCCGCCC
>JBAVYC010001268.1:0-2627 GCA_049698595.1 Desulfobacterales bacterium
ACTACGACCATTAGTCCTCGGCTTCCGGCACCTATCCAAAAAAGCACATTACGGCTATCGTCCGACGATAGTCCCGACGAGGAATCCTGAGGAATATCAGAAATACTCCTTTAAAATGACATGTCGATTGAATATATTCGGGCCTGTCAAGAATCTTCACTCAATATATATTGTCGATTATTAATTGAAATTCTATGGGAATTCTTTTACACTATATTGATGTTTTATTTTTCAAATCTTGACGCTATTGACAATCCTGGGTTATGTGAATAGTAAATTCTCTTTGGCCGCGATTAAATAAGCCCAGTGGGAATAGCATCTACGTATATGTATTTTGGGGTAATTTGTGATATTTTTTGGTATCACAGATTCTGACAGGAATCGAATTTTACCGATTATCTCAATGTATCTCAGTTCTCCTAATTCCTGTGATAGATTATTTTTTTCGAGTAAATCTGCACCAAACTGGCTTTCCTATTGACCACAACATGGTGTACCAGCCTCTTTGTGTGCCAACTTCAGCTACTGGCAAGTAACCTGTCATTTTCGTCAACCCGTATTTTGTGGGATAGCCAGAACATACATTGCCTGGCCACTCGAAATTTATCCCATTGTCCACCCGTCATCTATTCCAACGTTTGACAAGAGGTTAAAGAAAAAAAAATAAACCCGTGCTTGACAACAACCTACTGTCATCTAATATTCTACCGAAAAAGGACAACAACTTGATAAATACCTTCATCTACACAGGATTCGGTAGTTTAAAATCAATCTGAAAAGAGGTTTTAAAGGGGCGCTAATGCGATTTATTATTTCCATAATAGTGATGGCTTACGTCATTTTGGGATCTTCGGAGGGCCAGTTATACGCACAGACAAATGAAAGTAAGCCCAACATTTTGCTTATTGTCGGAGACGATATTGGTTTCGGCGACCTCGGTATCAGCGGCTCAGTGGTCAGGACGCCAAACCTCGATCGCTTGGCACAACAAGGCGTTACCTTCACGAGTTTTCACTCGTCACCTGTCTGCTCGGTCACAAGAGGGATGCTGTTGACCGGCAACAACCCCATTGAAATAGGACTCGGGGCCTTCGACTACGCGCTTTATCCGCCAGCAAAGGGCAGTCCCGGATACGAGGCGTATTTGACGCGTACAACCGCTACGATCGCGGAGTTGCTCAAGGATTCCGGGTATCGCACGTATATGGTGGGCAAATGGCACCTGGGAGGGACGGCTCACGGAGGCGAAGGTCCGCATGAGTGGGGCTTCGATCGCAGTTATGCAATTTACACGGGAGGTTCGAATCACTGGAACCAGGGCGTATTTCATATCGATATGCACGATCCGGAAGTGGTAGCCATGGTAAAAGCGGGCAAGGTGCCAAAAGAGCCCTTTTATGAGGACGGAAAGGAAGTTGATCGTCCGTCAGGCATCTATTCCGATGACCTATACACCTCAAAGATGCTTACATATCTCGAACAAGGCCGAGAGAGCGGTAAACCGTTTTTTGCTTATTTGGCCTATACAACGGCGCATGCGCCGCTCCAAGCTCCCGACTTCTTGATTGAGAAATACTACGACCACTATCTGGAAGCCGGTTTTGAGGGACTTAAACGTGCCCGATTCAAGTCTCAAAAGGCAATTGGCCTAATTCCCAAAGACGCACCCTTTCCCGAAAAAAGCAGGAACCGTCTGCTGCGCTCCTGGTCACAGTTGAGCGACGAGGAAAAGCGCCGACAGGCCCGCATGATGGCAACTTACTCCGCAATGATGGAGTCCCAAGATTATCACATCGGCATACTGCTCAATTACCTGCACGAGAATGGGCAGATCGACAACACGCTGGTAATTTACATGTCTGACAATGGGCCGGAGGGTTTAGATGAACGAGGCGAGCTGAGCAACCCAATGGCTACCAAATGGATCAGATCCAACTTCAGTCAGGAATTCGATGGCATCGGACGAGGTAACTCCTTCGGTTTTATTGGCACGGACTGGGCGTATGCCGTTACCGGCGGACTTCAATGGTGGAAGTGGTTCATTGGAGAGGGGGGGGTCCGTGTTCCTTTGATCGTGATCCCTCCCAAAGGCCAAAAATTTGTCAGAGCAGATCAGAAGACAAACGCGTATGCACACGTTAAGGACTTACCCATTACAATACTGGACTATGCCGGTGTGGAGCACCCCCAGACCGAATACGAAGGCCGCAAGATCGTCGCACCCTCTGGCGTATCCATGCGTAAATTCTTAGAGGGAAGTTCGCCAAGTCCGCGCACGGAAGAGCAATGGGTTGCATTCGAATTGTTTGGTAACAGCTACGTCGTGGCCGGGGACTACAAGGCGATTAGAGTGCGTACTGCCATGTACGGTGACGGGGAATGGCACCTTTACGACATTAAAAAAGATCCTGGCGAGACTCGCCCTTTGGATGCCGAATATCCTGATCAACTTGAAAAGATGATTACCATTTATGAACAATACGCCAAAGATAAAGGGATTGTTCCGGTTGCAGATAATTGGAGTCCATGGCACGGTTTTATAGAAGAGAACAAGCAGAATTGACATTTTCAATCCATTCCAAAGGAGCACCACATGAGCTCAACCAGTAACCCCATAGGTTTTTTCG
>JBAVYC010001269.1:0-2081 GCA_049698595.1 Desulfobacterales bacterium
TCCTGAATGTCATACAAGATCACAGGATACCCGCCGGCGATAAAACTCTGGGCAATTCCATGCCCCATAAGCCCCGCTCCAAGAACCGCAATTTGATGGATCTCTTCCAGCTTCATAAATAAATCCCGTCAATCCTGTAAATCCTGTCTAAAAAAAATAAAATCGAATCCATTCCTCTGAAGTTTCATATAAGCACCGCCGCTGGCCGCCAGCGTCCAGTCTGATCGGAAAAGAAACTTTCTAGGACTGAATATAGGTTGTGGAACGCCGATTTTGTTCCTCATTCGATTCGTACTCGTGCTCGTACTCGTCGTCGTCCTCGACGCTGTTTTAGCGCTTACGATTTCGAGGACGAGGACGACGACAAGGACGATGATAACACTTTGCATAAGGCGAACTTCAACCCTCGGCTCGACTACGGGTTTTTTGTTTTAAAATGTTTCATACGAGATACCTATAACAAAAAATTAGGCTTCCAATAAATCGGCCTTTATCAAAATCTCCCTGATTTCTGATTTTTCCTTCTCCGAACTGGGCAAAAGCGGCGGTCGGGGGTCTCCGCCGAAATAGCCCAACATATCCATGGCCGCCTTAAGACCGGGGACACCATAGGTGGCGGTGACGGCCTGATTGACCGGAATCATTTTAAGCTGCAGTTTTTTGGCCTCTTCAAAATTGCCTTCCTGCACGAGCTGGTAAATTCGAACGCAGATTTGGGGTGCGACATTGGCAAGCGCCAGCACACCACCGACACAGCCCAGAGTGAGCGCGCCAAACAATGCGCCGGCAGTTCCCACAAGCAAATTAAAATCGGCATCGACTTGATTTGCAATTTCTCCCAGCTGAATCACATTTCCGGTGCTGTCCTTAATGCCGGCAATGTTTGGATGGCGGGATAATTGGGCCACCAGCCCGGCTGTCATGTTGATGTGAGTGAATTTGGGAACATTGTACAATAAAATCGGGATCGGTGAATGATCCGCAACCGTGGTGAAATAGGTATGCATGGCCGATTCGTTCATTCTTCCGCTATAGTAGTGAGGGCTGACTACCAGGGCGGCATGGGCGCCGATATCGGCGCAATCACGGGTCAGATCGATGGTCTCTTTGGTGGATTCACATCCGGTGCCGGCGATGACCTGCATAGGGTCGGGCGTCAGCTCGACGACCTTTGCGACGAACGTTCTTTTTTCTTCTGTGAACAGGTAAACATACTCCCCGTTCGATCCCATCGCCACCAGTCCTTTAAGTCCGGTTTTTCTCCACTTTTCAATGTTGGTTGCCAGTTCGTCATAGGCGATATTGCCGTTGATAAAAGGCGTGGGAATGGGATGAAATATCCCATGTAAATTAATTTTCGACATTTTCTTTTTCCTTTTTTATAATTTAAAGGTATAGGAATTTCCATTTGGGGGCCCGGATCAACACGGATTATCAGGATATTCAAAGCTACAAAAAACCAAACATCGGTGAGAATCTGTGAGAATCTGTGTCCTAATTTAGATTGATGAAGATATTGAGATACTCAAAAATGACCATAAAGACAAGACAAAAAAAATCGACCATATTGAGACAGCAGATCATGAAAGATGCGGCCTGGTGTCGATCGGTCGTGCTGCGCAACTGGCTGGACCATCTGAGCGGGACATGATTCGTCAGGCGCTGGCAGCTGACATCGAGCCGTGCTGGTCGGCATCCCCGGTAGATAAAGAACCGGCATGAAGGTCTATTCCAACGCCGGGCCCAATTGGCGCCGGCCAAATTAGGCCAGCTGGAGTTATTGTATCGTCTCGGCATTTAGATTTGATATTTACAAACCGACTGGGGTAAACAAGCAATGGCGGGCTTATGTCCACAAGGAATTTAACGGTTTTGAAATTCTACGATATCAATAAGAAATCTGTAAAAATTTCAGGGATTTTGCGATCGCAGAGAATAGCAAGAAATGTAAAAGGAACTTAGCTCCGCTTCGCTCCGCAATTGGAATGATGGAACAATGGAATGATGGAATCATGGGTTCTGGAATATTGGAGTGGTGGATTTAGAGTATCAAAACGAATATAATTGTATTGATTTTCTCG
>JBAVYC010001270.1:0-1539 GCA_049698595.1 Desulfobacterales bacterium
GTATATAAATAAGGGCCCTGTGAGTGCATTGCGCTCCATTGCCCAATCGTTGGAGGATGGACCAGTGGCGATATATGATGTTATGGATGATCCTAGGATCCAATATCCTAACGAAGCTCAAAAAGAAGGAATCTCCTCCATACTCTCGGTGCCGATCGTAGTAGCGGGCAATTTAATAGGGGCCGTGCGCGTTTATACAGCTGAACCCTGGGAGTTCACGCTGGATGATGTCAATTTTGTTCAAGCGCTGGCCCAAATAGCCGGCGGGGCAATAAATATGGCCAGGTATGTTAAAGGGTTAAAAAGCAGCATTGAAGTCTTGAAAACGATGAAGGAAGTTCAGACCCAGCGATCTACAAGGAGGACCCCTTATGAGGGAGTTCCCATAAGTGTTTCTCCGAGTGAACTCAAGCAGGAATAATTGTCAGCAGGGCTGTTGAGGACTATTTAAAGGCGAAGGTGTAAGATCAGATATTGTTGATTGGTTGATTAGTTGATTGGTTAAGTGCTTGTAAATATGGATTTATCACATATTTGCAAAATAATTGGCCACTTCATCTTTCAACAATCATAACATTCTGAAATTATGACTATAATTTACCTAATCAACCATTCAACCAGTAAACTATTCAAACGAGGTCTGACTTTAAACTATAAAATAAATTTCATCCCGCTTGGCAGGAATTCTCACAACTTGATTGTACTCGGCGAGTTGATACCTATATGGTCGGTGCATGGAGATATCAAGGAGTGCTGCATTTTATAGGCTTCAAAAATCCGATTGCTGCCATGAACAACAGCGCCGATGCGGAAAGAAAAATAACCGTATAGTTTTCAGGATAGGGAAATGCGATTACCAGATGGCGGACCACGATGGCTGAAGCCAGCATGCCGCTGGCAGAGATGAATTGCTTGAAGATTAAAAGGTTTTTCCGTCGGGGCCCGACAAAGATTTTCCCCAGAAGATCCGTATAGGAAATTCCCGCGAAGGCACCGCTCACGGCAAAGATTCCGATCCATAAAAATATCATGAACAACATCCGTCCGGAATCACTGGAACTGGAAATTGACAATGTGTATCCCATGCCGGTCAGCGCAAGTACGCGCAGGTAAATCCCTACAAGAAGAAACGGCTTTTTGCGCGATCGACCGGCCAGAAATCCCGCAAACAAAAGTTGAGTTATCATCGGCAGGCCGATGTAGATTGCGGTGAGCATACCCACATGTAAACTGGAACCTCCGATGTTAAGTACAAATGATGAAAGAACCGTATTGACGTCAATAAATGTGGCAGCAAACGCCAGGAAAAGGGCATGCCAGATAAATGCATAAAAATTCCGTCTGTAATTGCCAGTATTACCAATGAGTTATATGAATTTTGACCTATTGAGCGCTTTTAATTTTAAAAAAATATCAGGTGTCAAAAGAAAATTTATTTTGTTTGCAACCGGTGGCAAGATTGTCACCCGGCAGGGACAGGCCGTAAAAATCAGCCACAGCGTCGGAACGGCTGAAAATACCGACGGTTTTACCCTCCTC
>JBAVYC010001271.1:0-4319 GCA_049698595.1 Desulfobacterales bacterium
GAGCATATCTTTGCCTGGGTTTTTGGATTTCATTGTAGCCGCTATGAACCCATTCTTCCGGATGAGTTACCACACCGGCACGCACCATGTTTAAATCAAATCACTACTGTTTTGCATGTCCCCTGCACAGCCCATTTTCCATTTGACTTGACGTGCTCACTTTTCTATATCATTATGTTAAAAATAGGATTTTCATTCGATTTTTAATTAAATTCAAAAAACAAGGAGGTGCTATGAAATTAATGAGGATTTTTCTGGTCGTTATCGTTGCGGTGATGATGTCAGCTTGCCAAAGCGCAGAAAGAAGGCACACCAGATCACAAACAGAACTAAACAAAGAAAAAATCAAACTAAGCGAAGAATACCAAAAGTGTATGAAAAAAGCCGAAGGGGACAAGGATAAGGAGGCTGAGTGCGAAAAACATCTAAAGGCGGCTGAAGCTCTCAAATAATTCGCTTAATCCCACCAGTGAGAACATTTTGAAGTTGCTTTATTTACAGAGACTGCCTGAAAGTCCCCACGGGAGCTTTTTAGGCAGTCTTGTTATTTATCCCTAATAAAGTTTAGCTTTCCAAATTCCGGATATCTATTGTGGTGTACTCTCAGAACTATTTTGGTTAATATCAACTGTCGCGACTGGAAGCCGTTTCCACATTCAATATCACTTGTTCTTTCCGGACAACCTGATTTTCCTTTTCAAGCGGAGGTAAAACGATGAGCGTTTATTTTCAGATCGAAGAATATCACCGCCCCCAAAATCTGGCGCAGGCCGTCGATATCCTGTCAAGATCGGGAAATAGCGCCAGGGTGATAGCCGGCGGAACCGATATATTGCCCCTGCGGCCCGGCGCTAAAAAAATCGATCCTGTCAATGATTTGGTGGATATTTCCAAGCTGGGTCTGGATTATCTCAAAAAAGATGGTGACCACATCTGTATCGGTGCGGCCACCACAATTAACACCCTGGGGACATCACCTCTATTTTTATCAGTTCCCTATAAGGCATTGTCGGAGGCGGCCGACGCTCACTCCACCGCAACCATCAGAAACAGGGCAACCGTGGGAGGCAATCTGTGCACGGCATCTGCCTGCGGGGATCTTGCCTTACCGTTGCTGGTATTGGATGCTTTCCTGGTGGCGGCCGGACCTGAAGGCCAAAGGCATATCCCGCTTGAAAGCTTTTTTAAAGGTGCCAATTATACGGCCTTGAATAATGAAGAGGTATTACTGGAGATCCGCATTCCTTTGTTTTCAGAAAAAACCGGCACTTCTTTTTTAAAACTCAGGCGGCATCAGACTGCAATTGATATGGCCGTCGTGAATGTCGCCACCGCTCTTACCTGTAAGAAGAAAAGTTGTGCGGCGGCCTCAATAGCTCTGGGATCTGTCGCGCCAATCCCCTTTCGTGCTAAAAAGGCAGAATCCGTGCTTTCCGGGGCAAAGCTCAGCACGGAGATCATCCAAAAGGCAGCTGCGACGGCGGCAGAGGAAGCAAAGCCCATCGATGATGTCCGGGCCACTGCCGCCTACCGCAAAAAAATGGTTGCAGTATTGGTCCGAAGATCCCTTGAATTCAGTCTGCAGAGGTGTGGTCGATGACAACGGTCGACATTAAGATACACGTCAACGGCAATTGGCATGAACTGGCAGTCAACCCGGGGGATCGGCTGATTGATGTCCTCAGGGACCGACTCGATCTGACCGGTACCAAAGAGGGTTGTGGCGAAGGGGAATGTGGCGCCTGTACGGTAAATCTTGACGGCCAGGCGGTCTTGTCCTGTCTGATACTTGCAGCCCAGGCCGATGGGGGCACCATCCTGACCATTGAAGGGCTTCAAAAAGGACCTGAGCTTCATCCGTTGCAAAAAGCATTTGTCAGCGAATCCGCGGTCCAGTGCGGATACTGCACACCCGGTATGATTATGGCCGCCAACGCTTTGATCAATAATGAATCTGATCCCGATGAGAATTCGATCCGGAAAAATCTATCCAATAATCTATGCCGCTGCACCGGGTATGACAGGCCTGTAAAAGCCGTACTCAAGGCGGCGCAGGATATGAAGGAGGACCGCAATGCCTGATTCTCATCTTGCTGTAGGAAAATCCCTGCAACGGATCGACGGCGTCGATAAGGTCACCGGGTCGGCCAAATACGCGGCTGACATCAAGCTTGAGAATATGCTGCACGCAAGGCTTCTGCGTAGTCCACACGCCCATGCCAAAGTAAAACGGATCGACACATCTGCCGCCCAAAAGTTAACCGGCGTCAGGGCTTTTGCCACTATTTTAGAGGTTCCCAAGGTAATTGAATACTGGTTTTCTCTACGTACCGAAGAAAAGAAAAAGCAGATGTTTTTGCGTGATAATGTGGTCCGCTTTGTCGGGGACCCTGTATTGGCAGTAGCGGCCGATGATCAGCAGACCCTCGACCAGGCCCTCGGCCTGGTAAACGTAGAATATGAACCCTTGCCGGCCCTACACGATCCATTAAAGGCCATGGCAGAAACGGGCGTTAAAATACACAGCCGGGGAAATGTCGCTTTCAAAGCGAATAAAGTTTATGGTGACATCCACGCGGGATTTAACCACGCGGATATTATCATTGAAAATACATACCGCACCTCGAAACAGAAACATGCGGCCCTCGAGCCCTTCGGGACCTGCGTGGCCCACTACCAGCCCAACGGAAAACTGACCGTATACTCATCCACCCAGCTGCCGCATTGGAGCCGGCATTACCTGGCCGGTGCTCTGGAATTGCCCCTCAACAGAGTCAGGGTTATCAAACCGTATACCGGCGGGTCCTTCGGGGGCCGGTGCGGTCTTATTCACGGGCTTGAAGTAATGTGCGCCTGGCTTTCACGCCGGACGGGACGCCCGGTCCGAATGGCTTTTAGCAGAGAAGAAGATTTTATGGCAACCGAAACCCGCCACCCCATGACCATCCGGATGAAAACCGGTGCAACCGGGGACGGCATCATCACAGCCAATGCGGTCGAGATCATATCGGATGTCGGCGGGTACGGTACGCATTACATCGGAGTTATTGCGGATTGTTTGTCCACCGGGGTCGGGTTGTACAAAATTCCGAATTACAGCTTTTCCGCAACAGCAGTATTCACCAACAAATCCTTGTGCGGCGCTTTAAGAGGATATGGCAATCCCCAGATGAATTTCGCCCAGGAATCTCAGATGGATATCATTGCCGAAAAACTTCGAATGGATCCATTGGAACTCAGGCTCAAAAATTACCGCG
Organism: Desulfobacterales bacterium; assembly: GCA_049698595.1. Classification (GTDB taxonomy): domain Bacteria; phylum Desulfobacterota; class Desulfobacteria; order Desulfobacterales; family JAFDCJ01; genus JAFDCJ01. The sequence goes on from JBAVYC010001271.1 coordinate 3,258, forward strand.
AGCTGGGTGAAATGGATCCGGTCTTGAACGAAGAAATCCGCAGTAACGGATTGAAGGAATGTCTGGAAAAAGGCGCGAAATCCTCCGGTTGGCAGAAAAAGAGACGCCTAAAGCCTGTCAAGGGCCCCAGAAAACGGGGCATCGGGCTTTCCGTTATGATGCATGGTACCGGTGCGGGTAAAGCCTTACCCGATCCGGCCGCCGCAACGGTGATGATCAACGCGGATGGCAGTGTCAATCTGGTAACAGCGGCAGCCGATGAGGGCCAGGGTAACAGAACCGTTTTGGCTCAAATTGCCGCTGAGACGCTTGGAATTGAATTTGATAAAATTTCCGTTTCCGAAACCGATACGGACACAACCCCACTGGACTGCGGCACCCATGGCAGTCGCCAGGCATACAGCGGCGGCCTGGCCGTCAAGGCCGCGGCAACCGAAGCCCGCAAAAAGCTGTTGGCTCACGCGCAAAAAGAATTGGGTACTCGTGAGGCTCAACTCCGTATCAGAGAGGGTAGAATTTTCGAAGCTAAGAATCCGGACAACAACATTTTGATCAGCGACTTAATGCGCAAAACCCAGATTGAAGATATGAGCGTATGCGAACAGGTGATCGGTTCGGCCGCCGGTGTTGCACCCGCCATGCCCGGATATTACGGCGCCATCTTTGCGGAAGTGGAAGTGGATATTGAGACCGGCGAGGTTAACGTCTTGAAGCTGACAACTGCTTTTGATGTCGGTCGCGCAATAAATCCGGGCCTGGTCGAAGGACAAATCACCGGTGGCGGTGTCATGGGTATGGGTTTTGCCCTGACCGAGAATCTGCTGCTGCGGGATGGACAGATCCTGAACAGCAGTTTTGCAGACTACCGCCTTTTGAGGGCCTGTGATGTGCCTGTCATCGTGCCCATCATTGTAGAATCCAACGAACCGACCGGCCCGTTTGGCGCCAAAGGCATCGGCGAGGGTTGCATGGTGAACGTGGCCTCGGCCATATCGAATGCAATTTGTCACGCGACAGGGGTGAGGTTGACTGATTTATGCATGACACCCGATGCGATCCTTC
>JBAVYC010001272.1:0-11900 GCA_049698595.1 Desulfobacterales bacterium
ATATCCACCAGCCAGGTGGATATGAATTTGTAATGTTTGATGCCCTCGCTGGTATCCGGGGTAAAATCGAGCAGACCGGTGACCAACCCGATCACCAGAAACAGGACGGCCGGAATCGCCAGCAGGATCGGTAATTTTTTGGGATCTTTCAAGGCTTTGGCCAGGGCTTTGGGCTGGGCATATTCTTCAATCGCATAGGCACGCACGGCCGCCAGCACATCCCCCGGTTTGGCCTCCCGCGGGCAGCGGGTGGAACAGTCGCCGCAATTGTGACACAGCCAGATGTCGGAATTGCCCACCAGCTTGTCTTTCAAACCCCAGGACGCGGCGATCATTTCCTTGCGGGGAAAGGGTCTGGTGTCCGGCGAAATCGGACAGGCCACCGAACAGGTGGCGCATTGATAACACTTTTTTAAATCCTCACCGCCCAGTGCGCCCACTTCCTTGATAAAATCTAAATCAGGCTCGATAAGGTATGCTTCCGTCATATTACTACCTCCTAGTACCCCGTCTTAAAAGTTTTGTGATTCAAATTGGAAATCTGAAATATTTTATGCTCACATCCAATTAATCCACCTTTCCGTCAGAGACGGGGAAATCCGAAATTCGAAACTCGAAACAAATTCAAATGTACCAAATGTTAAACTGCCATAATAAAGTATGATACTTTTTAGACCCCGCGCTAGAATCCCTTGAATGGGTTCGGCCCCATTTCCTCTACCAGGGCCGCAAAATCATCGATGATTTGTGGAATCTTGTCATATTCATCGATGGCCACCTGAAACTGGGCAACCCGCTCTGTTTCCAGCGCCAGGCTTGACAGGGCTTCACCGATCTTTTTCATCCGGATCTCGGCAAGTTCGCTGCCTTTTACAAAGTGGCACTGATAGTCATCACCGTGCTTGCAGCCCAGCAGAAAAACGCCGTCCATACCTTGAGCGAGGGCGTCCTTGATCCAGATCACGTTGACGGATCCCAGGCATCTGACTGGAATAATGCGCACCTCCGCCGAATACGTCATCCGGTTCAGCCCGACAATATCCAGGGCCGGGTAGGCATCGTTTTCACAAACCAGTCCCAGAATCCGCAGCGGCGGTTCGTCAAAATCGTCTTCGGATGGCACCCCGATGGCCTTGACCATGGACCCGATACTGTCAATGCTGTAATCGACAAAGTTGATAATCCGCTCCGGGCAGCATCCCATGCAGGTGCCGCAGCGCCGGCAGCGGGCCGGGTTGGGTTTGGGCGTTCCCTTCTCATCATCATCAATGGCACCGAACGGGCATTCCTCGGTACAGCGTTTACACTGGGTGCAGCGCTGGAAGAAAAAGTCGGGAAAAGTCATATCGCCGGATCTGGGATGGACCGATATACCCCGGTTAACCGATTCAAGGCACTGGATGGCTTTTAGGGCTGCACCGGTTGCATCTTCGACGGATTCTTCCACCGTCATGCTGCGCCGAATGCCGCCGGCCGCATAAATTCCGGTTCGTTGGGTTTCATAGGGGAAACAGATAAAGTTGGAGTCCGCGTAGTCATCAAAAAGCGCATTGTCCCGGAATCCCGGTCCCTGACGATATGCCAGATTAACCACCGGGTCGTCTTTGGTGACCGGCACCATACCGGTGGCCAGCACCACCATGTCGGCTTTGACCTGAATTTTTTCCCCCAGCAGGGTATTGTCGGCTTCGACAATCAGCCCGTCGCCATTTTTGGAAACACCGGCGACGTCACCTTTGGTTAAAAATATCCCGGTATCCTGCTGGATATTTTTGTAAAAGTTTTCGGTAAGACCCATGGTGCGCATATGCTGATAAAAAACATAGGCTTTGCCGTCTGAGAAATCTTCGCGTACGTACTTGGCCTGTTTGAGTGCAACCATGCTGGTGACAGCGCCGGCATAGGCAAAGTCTTTGTCATCGCCCTGGCCGGGGCTCTGGATGAACACCACCGATTTGGCTTCCCTGCCGTCGGAAGGCCGTGTAATTTTACCCTTGGCGGCAATCTCTTCAAACTGGTGATTGGTGACAACATCCGCAATTTCACCAAAACCGAGATGGGCAAATTCCCCCGCTTTAGGCCGATAGGGACGCCATCCGGCAGCCAGGATAACGGCACCGAACTTTTCACCGTCCGGATCAAAGGTCAAAATATCTTTCTTGCCTTCGTTATACTCCATGAATTTTTCATGGAGCTGCTCGGCGGTGAGGTCTTTGCCCTTTTCATCGACCTTCATTTCATCGGGCAGCGGATAAGGCACGTCGAACGGTGTTTTCTCACCCGGCTTTTTAAGCGTTACGATAAAATCCCCCGGCTCACCGGCAATCCGCGCGACCATGGTCTCGGTTTTCACGCTGATGTTGGCGTAGTTGTCAAGTTCCTTTATTTTAGACTCGATGGTCGGTGGAATCAGGCTGTCATAGGGGTAGGCCCCCGGCAGCTGCTTCCGCCACTTTTTAGCATTTCCGCCCAAAGTGGATTCCTTTTCGACGATGGTTACCTCGTAGCCTGTTTTGGCCGCATCGATGGCGGCCGAAATCCCCGTGATACCCCCGCCGATGACCAGTATTTTACGGCTGAAAGTATCCAGCAGGTATGGTTCCGGCAAATCGATTTTTTCCACCCGCGCCATGCCCATTTTCAGATAATCTTCGGCCAGCATCTGAACGTGATCGATAAATTCGTCATCATCTTTCTGTTCTTCGGTGGGCGCCGGATACTTGGACCTGGGATGGGACCAGACCACCTGTTCTCTGAGGTTGACCCGATCCACGATGCAGCCGTCAAAGCGAAAGACATCATAGAGCACCCGGCGCGAACAGGCTGCAATCACCAGGGTGTTGACACCTTCCTCGGCAATGTCTTTTTTCAGAAGCTCAACCCCTTCTTTGCCGCACAGAATCGGACAGGTCTTGACAGCAAGTCCTTCCTCTTTGGGCACATTGCATAGTTTTTCAATATCCAACGACTCACCGAGCCCGCAGCCTTCGCAGATATACACACCATATTTTTTATCCATGGATAAACCTCCTACCTGTTCACCAGAGTTTGAATCGCCTTTAAGGCCATACCGGTTGCATTTTGATTAGATGAAACCACGTCGGCCGGCTTATTGGCACAACCGGCTGCAAACATTCCACCGGTTTCAAAATCATTGATGATAAAACCGTCATCGTTATAAGTTAAATCCGCCGGAAGTTTTGTCGTGGCGGTTGTGGGCTGCATCCCGGTAGCCAGAACAACCATTTCGACTGTCTGGTGGATTTTCTCACCCGTTACGGCATTTTCGGCAACCACGGAGATGTTTTTGTTCGTTGGATCTTCACTGACCTCGGCCACCTTGCCTTTAATAAGAAAGATGTTCTCATCTTTTTTGATTTGTTCGTAAAACCGTTCGTAGCGTAATCCCGGCGTCCTGAGGTCGATATAAAACACATATATTTTGGCATCGGGGTAACGTTCACGAACATACGTGGCCTGCTTTAAGGATGCCATACAGCAAATGTAGGAGCAATAAGGCAGATGATTTTCATCCCTGGATCCGGCACACTGCACAAAGGCAATACTTTCAGGAGCCTTATCATCCGAAGGGCGCACAATTTTTCCTTTGGTCGGCCCGTTGGGGGCGGCCAGCCGCTCCATCATCATATTCGTGATGATGTTCGGGTATTGACCGAAACCGAGGTTGTCGATTTTGGTTGCATCATAGGGCTCCCAGCCGGTGGCCCATACTATGGAACCCACGTTAAAGTTCAGCGTTTTGGCCTCCATCTCGAAGTCTACCGCATCATACTTACAGGCGTCTTTACACCGCTGGGCGTCGTCGCTGCCGATAATCTCCGGCGAAATCACGAAACGGGCCGGAAATGCCATTTCAAAGGGCAGATAAGCACCGTTGACTTTCTGCATGCCGAAGTCAAATTCACTGTCAATCTCGGTTTGGCTGGCTTCGGCGCAATCTCCGCAACAGGTGCAGTTTTCATTCACGTATCTGGGCGCGAGTTTGACGGTCACATCATAGTTTCCGGGGGTGCCGTCAACCTTTTCAATTTTTGCCAGCGTGAAGACTTTTATTCTTGGATTATCCTTGATACGCCTGAAATTGATCTCAAGCCCGCAGGTCGGAGGGCATAGTTTGGGAAAATATTGATTGAGTTGCGCTACCCGCCCGCCCAGAAAAGGATTTTTTTCCACCAGGAAAACTTCATACCCCACTTCGGCGGCTTCCAGGGCCGTGGTCAAGCCGCTGATACCTCCGCCAACGACTAAAATGCTCCCACTAGCAGGGGTTGCTTTTTCTTCTGTCATGCTATCCCTCCGTGCAGTTTATAATTTCGTATTAATCATCCGGTTTTATTGATAATCATGCCTTTGCGATATCCGTTATATTAACATAGGTTGAACGGTTCAACGTTCACGGTTCCCAGTTAAAGCGCCCTAATTGATCTCTAAAAATCGTATTACGCGTCAATCGGGTCGAATTCCATGTTTCACCCAATGGGGTGAAAGAGGTTATTCCAAAAAATGGAGTATAAAGCTATGGAACTCAAATTCTTATAACCTTTGAACCTTGAACCTTGAACCCTGAACCTGGAACCGATCACTTTAGGTTTATCTGGATGCTTAAATGCTCTAGGGTCCGACGGCCATAAAGCCCTTAAGCCTGCAGACAGACACTATTGACGGTTTCGCAAAAAGTCATAAAAAAGCCAATTTTCAAATTTCGAACTTAATAATTTCAATAAGTTATGAGCTCGAAATCTGAGAATTTTGACTTTTTACGAGATTGTCAATATTGGATATTAACAAAAACCTCCAGGTGTCAAAAGACACCTGGAGGCTGTATTTCATCGACAATAAATCATAGCCGACATTCCGTTAATCTTTGAATATCTTGATGTAGTCTTTCTTGAAGATATCCCATTTCTGCTCTTTAGGATCAAATTTGGAGTTCACAAAGCAGAACCAGTTCTCATCATCCTGTCCCGGATAATCGGATTGATAGTAGAAGCCGGGATAGCGGGTTTCTTTGCGGAACTGGATGTGGCGCAGGTGCGATTCCAGCGTCCAGATGCGGTGCTGGATCTCCCAGGCTCTCATCAATTCGTGCAGGTCACCGGCGGCCAGTTTTTCGCAGTCCTCTCGCATCACGGCCAGCATATCCATGACGATCTCCAGGTTCTTGCTGGTGGTCTGGTAGAAGGTCGCCGTTCCGGCACCATATTCATGGCCGGCCTTCATCATGCGGTACATCATGCCGTTGGGTTTGATGTAGTTTGGGTTGAAATCCACATTCGTGCTGAAACCCTCATTATCCAAAAAGGTACGGACCGGTTTGTAAACGATGTCGACCACTTCCGCGGCGCTCAGAGCGATGGCGGGTGAATAGTCGGCATGGTCTTTGGCGTAGCGGACCATTTGCTTGGCGGCCATCCGACCTTCGGCGTGAGAACCGGAAGAAAACTTATGGCCCGAGCAGCCGACGCCGTCACCGGAGGTAAACAGACCGTTGACCGTGGTCATGCGGTTGTAGACCTTGCCGTTGTCGGCCTTGATCTTATAGGCATCCGGCACCCAATCCAGATCCGGACCGGAGGTCCACAGGCCGCAGCAGCCGGAGTGCGATCCGAGCAGGTACGGTTCCGTCGGCATAACCTCGGAATTTTTCTTTTCAGGCTCGGTGTTGGTGGCACACCACAGGTTGGCCTGACCACAGGTCATATCCAGGAAATCTTCCCAGGCTTCGGATTCAAGGTGCTTGAGCTCTTTTTTATCCATGGTCTTGCCCAGCTCAGCCAGAGCGGTCACCGTATCCATCATGATCGGTCCGCGTCCTTCCTTCATCTCAAAGAGCATCAGGTGGTTGCGCAGGCAGGTCGGGGTGATGGCGGCGGTGCCATAGGGGGCATATCTTTCCAACTCGGCCTTGGCCGCATCGCTGGCGGCAAAGTTTTCGCCCAGACCGTTGAGGGTCTTGGCCTTAAACAGCAGAAACCATGCACCCACAGGGCCGTAACCGTCTTTAAAACGCGCCGGGGTGAAACGGTTTTCCATCATGGAAAGTTCGGCACCGACTTTCATCGCCAGGGTGTAAGTGGAGCCTGAGTTCCAAACCGGATACCAGGCGCGGCCTTTGCCTTCACCCACACTTCGCGGCTGATAAATATTTACCGCACCGCCGCAGGCGACCATCATGGTTTTGCATTTGATGATAAAAACCTTGTTTTCACGGACGGAGAAACCGACGGCACCGGCGATCTGGTTGTCCTTGTCGGCGTCCAATAGCAATTCAACGATAAAAACCCTTTCCAGAATGTTTTCTTCGCCGATGGCCAGTTTGGCGGCTTCGGCCACGATTCGTTTGTAGGATTCGCCGTTGATCATTATCTGCCATTTGCCGGTCCGCACCGGAGTGGCGCCTCCTTTCAGCGTCCCCATTTTCTGGCCTTTTTTACCATCCAGAGTTTTACCTTCTTCGGATTTTTTCCAGATCGGCAGACCCCATTCCTCAAACAGATGGACGGAATCATCCACGTGGGTGCCCAGGTCATAAATCAGGTCTTCACGGACGATCCCCATCAAGTCGTTACGAACCATGCGGACATAGTCTTCCGGGGAATTGTCGCCGACGTAGGTATTAATCGCCGAAAGACCCTGTGCAACCGCGCCGCTTCTTTCCAGCGCAGCCTTGTCCACCAAGAGCACACTCTGGTCGTCGGACATCCATTTTTTGACCTCAAACGCGGTCCCGCAGGCAGCCATGCCGCCACCCACGATCAAAATATCAACTTCTCTCTCTTCGACTTCCGGGTCCCTGACAGCCTTGAGTTCACCCAAAGGTTTATTTGGTAATGCCATCTTGCATCCTCCTTAAATCACATATTAAATTTTAATGTTGTCATAAACGGTTTCTTTAACAGGATCTGTGTGTCTAAACCATTTCTCCTGCATCAGGGGCACGCAGTGTTGCGCCGTCGGCTTCTTCGGTTGACAGCAGCTGGCCTTCGAGATCCTGACCTTTTAGGTCTATGTACGCATTGGCCTGTCCTTCGGGGGTCGTCCGGATGGGGAACTTAAATCGTTTGATAAGGCCGTTTCTGAACTTGCAGGTCCACATGACATCTTCGGTACCGAGCATCGGCATGACACTGCTTCCCAAGGGAACAAAGTCCGCATAACCCCTCACTTCGATGGCTTGGGTCGGGCAAATCTTGACACAAGAAAAACATTCCCAGCACTGATCGGGCTCCTGGTTGTAGGCCTTCATCTCGTTGGGTTCCAGAACCATCAGGTCGTTGGGGCAGATGTACATACAGGCGGTTTTATCCCCGCCCTTACAGCCGTCGCATTTTTCATTTATTACGAAACTTGGCATTTATTATACCTCCTAAATTTGTTAACTTGCATTTTGTTTCTTATAACCTATATCAGTTAGTGATCAAAAAAAGTTTTTCAGCTAATTTACACCTCCCTTCATAGTGTTGACCCAAACAATGAACGTTTGGGCATTTATTAATTTTATATCTGGGCTTTTTTTGCTACAACCGAAACCCATCCGGCTGAACTCTGTGCTCGTCGAGCGATTTTAAAGATAGGCGGAAACAGTAAATTTCCTTATAAATTCAATATGATACGAGCGTATAAGGGGGAAAGAATATCATTCCACATAAGGCTTGTCAAGTATTTTTAACTTAACAAAATGACAAAAAAGTACCCGCCTTCGATCAGATTTCAGTCGCTTACAACATCTGGAGGACGAATCGAAACTTGCCACCACATGTAGTGATAGTTGCATGATCGAGACCTTTTCCGGGAAGATTTCAGATGACAGATGTCAGAGATCGGAGGACAGAAACCAGACGACAGATGTCAGGCGACAGAGGTCAGAGAACATGGAAGTCGGAATGCGGCCCAGAGGGAATGGGTAAATATTTGATTTCGGATTTCGGAATGGAAAATGGTAAAATTAGGGTTGACGATAAAATAAAAAATGGCTATTTAACCTAAAACCACCATTCCAATATTCCACCATTCCATTTTTCCATGATTGCGGCCGGAACGCAAGCCTCAAATAATATCCAATATATTCATTAAGTTGTAGAATTTCCGAGATGTTGAATTGTCATGCTATGAATAGCATTCGCTATACTTTCAAAGGAGGCCATGCTGTGGAACCTGATTTAACCCCGATATCCCTGCAGGAGTCATTTTGTTTTTCATGTTCGCCCGAGGTGCCTTGCTTTAACGAGTGCTGCAGAGATTTGAACCAGTTTTTAACGCCCTATGACATCCTGCGTTTAAAAAACCATCTGCGACTGTCATCCGGGCAATTCCTGCGGAAATATACCTCTTGGCACACCGGCCCTGAATCCGGTCTGCCCATCGTCACCCTGAAACCAAACGATCCCCACAAATTAACCTGCCCGTTTGTCACGGATACCGGCTGCCGGGTATATGAAAATCGTCCATCTTCATGCCGCACCTATCCATTGATGCGGGCAGCAACCCGATCGAGAACAACCGGTGAGATGACCGCCCAATTCATGGTGTTAAGGGAATCCCATTGCCTTGGCTTCAAAGAAGGCAAAACCCGGACCCTGCGGCAATGGATTGATGAACAGGGATTGGCCGTCTATAATGAAAACAATGACCAACTCATGCAGATTATCAGTCTGAAAAACCGGCTGATCCCGGGCCCGCTGGACATTACGTCCAGCCACCTGTTTAATACAGCGCTCTATGATTTGGATAATTTCAGATCGCAAATTCAAAAAAACGGACTTTTGGATAATTTTCCTATAAACTCCAGGATCATGGATGCGGCTCTTAAAGATGATGTCGCGTTGCTGGATCTGGGAATGAAATGGATAAAGTGGGTGCTTTTCGATCAAAATTAAGGGGCAACTGGTTCTGATAATGTTTGCTTAATGGGCTTTTGAAATTCCAAATAACAAATTACAAATTGCAAACAAATCACAATGACCAAAATTCGAAATTTCAAAACTAAAATACCAAACGCGGATTTAAGTCAGGATTTATCAAAAACTTGGTTTCGGTCATTGGAATTTGACATTTATTTGTAATTTGGTGCTTCGAATTTGGGATTTTAAGGTAGGTTTTTTTATAGGTGTGGGAAGGTGGTACTTAGGTGGTACTATGGAGATAGACGGTAAAGTTGCGCTCGTCCTGGGCGCTATAAAAGGAATCGGCAAAGGCATCGGCCTCGCCCTAGCAGCGCAGGGGGTGAAGGTTGCCCTGAATTATTTCGACTGGGAAGAAGAACTTGAGGGTTTCAAGAAAGAGTTCAGCAATTCCGGCGGCCAACACCTGATTATTCAGACCGACCTGCTCGAGGTTGATAAAATACCAGGGCTGATCCGTCAGGTCGTCGATCATTTCGGCCGGCTTGACATCCTCATCAACAACATCGAACGCGGCGGATGGCCGGTAGTCCACGGGTCCTATGTTCCGCAACAGTGGGACCTTGAAATGGAGACCACCTTGCGCGCCAAACGCTGGGTCTTTGATTGTGCCCTGCCCCATCTGAAGGCCTCCGGCGATGCGGTGGTCATCAATTTTTCCTCGATTGCCGCCATCGTCGGTCGCAGTGGCCCGGCCGCCATGATTTTCAACGAAGGTTACGCGGCCGCCAATCGCGGAGTTTCCCTCCTGACCGAAACCTGGGCCCGCATGGGCGCTCCCTGTGTAAGGGTAAACGAGGTCATGCTGGGACTTATTGCGACCCGTCACGCCGAAAAAACCCGGGGCTGGGGCCTGCTGAGCGAAACCTGCAAAAAAGCCCTCATCGATCACACGCTGCTGCAACGCACCGGCACACTGGACGATGTCGTCAAAACCGTCCTTTACATTATCAAAGACGCACCTTTTATGACCGGTACCGTGATACGGCTGGACGGCGGTTATGTATTGGGGGGTGAGGAAGTGGGCACAATGCCGGAGGGTGTCGTTTAGCTAAATGGATATTGGGTACTGGGTATTGGGCATTGGTGTTTATCGGAAATCGGCGTAAATTTTATATATCTTCGCAAAGAGACAAATATAATTCGGAAAAAATTCCTATAGCAGTACCTGATACCTGATACCAAATACCTCCGCATTTGAGTTTGACTCAATTGGGGTATAAACTACCGCGGTCTGATATCCTTACTACGCATGCCCCAAATAAAAACTTTCACCCATTCAAAACCAAATTTCAACAATTGGGCATCATCCGTTTTCAGCTTCTTGAGAAGCGCAGATTTTATCTTGTAGCGTTTTAAAAAGCTGCTCTGAAACACAAAATCCCGGAACCGGTCGATGTTATATGTGGCCATAAAGGCCATCTTTGCCTTAGGTCCTTCGGGGCCTTCAAATCCCCAGGGATCATTTTCAAACAGCCGCTTTAGACCCGCCCAGCGGACCGTCATTTGGTGGTAAAGCTCGGCCTCCTGGTCCCGGGTCCAGGCCGCTAGGGTCCATTCTTTTTTTTCGTACTGCCCCTGACAAAAATCCGGCGGCCTGAAAAAATGAACCGGCGTCTCCGTTTTCCGGCCGGCATCATACAGCATTCCCTGCTCGATGGGAAAGGTTCGGCAGGTGTCCGGTCGGTCCGGATAAACCTTGCAGCCCGAATCGATCAAAAACGGGCATGTTTTTTGCGGATTCTCGGCCATGCGCAAAAGCACATCCGGAAAAAAATTGGCGGGCCGCAAGACGATATCGACATATCGGTCCAGAAACGCGTCTGAAGAAAGGCCTAAAGATTGTTTTAGCCGCAGGACGTCGTAAGGATATAAAAAAAGGTTCAAATTGCGACAACACCGGTTAAAGCACTCGACTTCCGGATGACAGCGGAAACAAAACGTATCATTTTCCTTGATCCGTATCCCGGGCAATTTGTCTATATCTTCAATCTCGATGGGTTTCATGACTTATTTTGTTAGCCAATCAATTTTCACAAACTTTTCTACCGTCTTGAATTCAGGATCACCGGTCAGGATGACGGCATTTTCTCGTTGGGCCGTGGCAACCGCGAAACAATCCGCAAAAGAAAGCGCATGCTGTGCTTTTATTTTAGATGCAAAAATAACAGCATTAAAATCATTTGAGATCATGGCGATGGGTAAACCTGCCAGCACAGTGTCCAAAAAATATTCGGCCTGCTCATGGCCGCGTTTTCGATAAAGTATATAATAGGTTTCACCGACATTCAATTCATTCATCAAAACAGGAAGGCTGGATTTTTGAGCATTTGCCAAAACGTTGCGTACTTTCTCAAAGCCATTTTCTTTGTTTAGATAGGCTAACAAAGCATAACTATCCAACAACCTTTTTCTCTTCATGAAGTTTATCCTCTTCGCGGTGCTCAGTTAAAGCCTCGGTAAGTGAAGATTTCTCTTTGAAAATTCCACAAAAGGCCTCCACCGGATCGTCCGGCAGCGGCGTGAGGAGCACCCGATCTCCTTCAGCTTTAACGGACAGCCGTTTCCCGGCAACAATATTCAGCCGTTTTCTAATTTCTTTTGGGATGACGATTTGACCTCTGCTCGACGCAGTTACAACTTGCATCATAAACCTCTTTTATTGTGTAAATTGTATCAAATTTAATCCAACATCCATAAACAAGATCTTACCGGATAGAAAATAACACTACTACTCAATTCTGTCAACAATTCTTAAAACTGCTTTATTTTCTTATATTAGGCTTATTAATAAAAATAAGTAAAGCGAATATCACGCCGAGTTGGACTTATGCTAGAAAAAAGGGAGGAGACCATATCATCTTTGATGGTGCGGTCGTGAACGTCCCACTACTGGCCGCATGCCTTCAACTTTGCAAAGCGTTTGATCTAAAATCCCCGACCACCATTTTGCAGATAATCTCACAGATGCCGGAATGC
>JBAVYC010001273.1:0-1584 GCA_049698595.1 Desulfobacterales bacterium
TTATAAAGGTCGGGCACGATCAGCTCCCGGAATTCATTATGATCGCTATGGTGGTTTTTGTGTTTGCGCAAACGATCTTCGCTTGTATCAACTTTTCCGGACCGGCTCTCGTCATTTTCTTTCAATCGAACCGCTTTAGTGCATGGGTGAAAAAACGCAACACCATCAACAATGTGATAAATACGGTGTCGATCAAGAATAGATTTCAGCTTTCTAATGTCATCAGTAGAGGCTTTCGTGGCGATGTCGCCGATTTCTATAAGACCGCAATCCATGATCTCTTTTTTAGCTTTTCGTTGCGCCGTTGCGCCGTTGCGTGAGGCTTAAATGTTTCACGCTACGCCGCCACGCCGCTACGTAATGTTTTTTTAATTTTCAGCATTCATCGTATTTTTTCATCGTTGCGCCGTTGCGTCGTCGCGTGAGGTTTAAATGCTTCCCGCTATGCCGCCAGGCTGATATGAAATGTTTTTATAATTCAAAAAAATGTTTTTTCGTTCGTTGCGTCGTCGCGCCGTTGCGTGAGGCCTAACTGTTTCACGCCACGCCGCTACGCCGCCACGATTTCTCTCATGATTCTTCCAGGCCGTTTACCACACGCTTGAAGCCATTTTTCAAAAGGCTTTCTCCAAAGTCTATGAGAAGCCCAAGGCGCATATCGGTCAGACGAAGATATGTCAGAAGCTGCTTAAAGTGAACGGGTTGCAGCTGTTCCACTGATTTCAACTCGACGATTACCTTTTCCGACACAATCAAATCGGCTCGAAACCCCTCGTCAAAGGTGATTCCTTCATAACGGATAGGGACTGGAACCTGCCGTTGGACCACTAAACCCATTTCTGTTAACTTCTTCGCAAGAATGACTTCATAGACGGTCTCCAACAGACCTGGTCCAAGAGACCGATGGATGAGGAACGCAGCGTCCATAATTTGCTTGGCGATTTCATTCTCAGTCATTGATTTCTTTTTTTAGCTTTTCGTTGCGCCGTAGCGCCGTTGCGTGAGGGTTATATGTGTCACGCCACGCCGCAGCGGCGCCACGCTTTGCATTTCAGACCATTTCACTTCTTTTCAATATCCTATCCGGCAGCACTCAGCTCCTGTCAAAGTAGCCTCTGGAAGGCTGTACAATCGGAAATAGGCAAACCACATCCAGCCGAGGGGCGTAAAATATAAATTATTGACAGGAAATACGCCATGTGGGATAATCCCACCATGAGTACATATAAAGTTGATACTAAGAAAAGGATTGTCCTGCCGGCCGGCCGGCCCGGGGATGTCTTTGACATCCAACAACAGGCGGAGGGCCGTTTCCTGCTCATCAGGCTGGAGAAGCCGGAACACGCCGAACGCATGAGCAAAAGGGGATGTATGGAAGCCATGCGCAAAGCCCCCCTGCAACCGACGATGACGTGGGAAAAACTCCGCGAACTGACCCGTGAACCATGATCCTTCTAGACACCAATGTTCTCATCTACGCCTTCGATCCTGACTCGCCTTTTTACAATTGGGCAAGAGAGACGATTACCGACGCTGTTGCGGATAACGGTGCCTCCATCAATGCGGTGAGTCTGGCCGAGATTT
>JBAVYC010001274.1:0-2476 GCA_049698595.1 Desulfobacterales bacterium
CCAGTGATGTAAGGGCCTTAACTGCTGCCGCTCCTATCTAAAAATTGCTTGATAAACGAGACAAATCGCAAGCGCAAGACTTAAGTTTCTTTTTCGATTTGACCGGCCGTTTTTTTGGCCGGCGGCGGGGCTGATCCCAGAATTCCTCAACCTCTGAACCCCTAAACCCTGAACTCCTGAACCTCTGAACCTCCAAACCCAGAACCCAGAACCCAGATCCCTGAACCCTGAACCCTCAACCCCTGAACCGTTACCTGAAATGAATGTGATTTAAATAGAAATTTATATTCAGCCCAGCTCTACTCTTGACAAAGCCATCCACTCCAGATAAATGATCATATTCTACATTTTACGAGGACCAATAGACCGATTGGCGAAGTGGCTTACCGTTCCCAGGGGGGGGTGATGCGGGTTAGTTTAGAATCCCTTTAATGTTCTCGCCCTGACGATACATGCGGAGGCTATAAATCTACCGTTTGTAGATTAGATACATAAATAATCCCATGAAAGGGGGGTGAAATAAATGTAAAACACCTGTCAGAAGCACGGTTTTATTGGTGGTTAACCCGTTGCAATGTTTCCTGTCCCGGACACTGCAAGCACTAACCGGAAAAAGCATACAAGGAGGTAACATTGGCTTTTGAATTTTTTAAAGAATCCTATTCCGGCAGTATCAAGGAAATCGCCCTGGGCAAGGGGGATAAGGCCGTTACTGTCGGCGGAGAGGCGTGCTATCCCTTCTACCAGTTTGAAGGCGCAATGCCCAACAAGCCCAAGATTGCCATGGAAATCTGGGATATGGAACCGGATGAGTGGCCGGCGGCGGCGCTGGCGCCGTTCAAAGACGTTATTTCAGATCCTGCCGCCTGGGCCAAAAAATGCGTTGAAGAATTTGGCGCCGAGATGATTGTTCTTCAGCTTAAAAGCACCGACCCCAACGGCAATGATGCTCCGGCTAATGATGCTGCCGCCACCGTCAAGAAAGTCCTGGCGGCTGTCGATGTCCCCTTGATTATATGGGGCACCGCCAATGTCGAGAAAGATGAAGAAGTTCTTAAAAAAATTGCCGAAGAATGCCAGGGCGAAAACCTGATCCTCGGCCCGGTGGAGGACAAAAATCACAAAGGTATCGGTGCGGCGGCCATGGGCTTCGGCCATACTGTGATTGCATCTTCGCCCATCGATGTCAACCTTGCCAAACAGTGCAACATCCTGCTCGAAAACCTGGGAATGCCCATTGATCGAATGATTATCGATCCTACCACGGGCGGATTGGGTTATGGATTGGAATATTCATATTCCGTCATGGAACGGCTCCGCATGGCGGCCCTGGCCCAGGGAGATGAGAAATTACAGCTTCCGATCATCAACAACCTTGGCAACGAGGTTTGGAAATGCAAGGAAGCCAAACAAACGGTCGAAGAGGCACCCCTGCTGGGGGATCCGGAAAAACGCGGCATTCTGATGGAAGCCGTGGGAGCGGTGGCCTACCTGATGAGCGGTTCGAACGTGCTGATCATGCGCCATCCCGAATCTATTCGGATGGTCAGATCTTACATCGATCTAATCTCTGAGGGCGGCATGGCCACAGATATCGCGCCGGTTGAAAAGCAGCTGGCGGAGGCGGAAGTGGATCTTTTGTCCCTTTCTCCGAAACCGGACCTCACGATCGCAGCCGAAAAAGAAAAAAAACCGGCTCCGGCGAAAAAAGCAGCGGCCCCTGAACCCGCTAAGAAGGCCGCGCCCGCAGCCAAAAAAGCAGCTCCGGCGAAGCCGGAGAAAAAGATAGCCCCGGCGCCTGAACCCGCAGCGACGGTCAAGGTGGATGAGGAAGCCAAAGCTAAAGCTGCTGAAAAAGACAAATTAACAGCCGCAGCGGACGCCCAGGCCAAAGCGGACGCGGAGGCCAAAGCCAAAGCGGAGGCAGAAGAAAAAGCCAAGGCGGCTGAAGAAACCAGGCTAAAGGCTGAAGCGGACGCCAAGCTAAAGGCCGAAGCGGATGCCAAGGCCAAGGCCGCCGCAGAACGGGCTAAAATCGAGGCCGAGCTTGAGGACGTCCGTCAAAAACGGGCCGCGGAACGGGAAAAACTGGCCGGCCAGCGTGCAGATGTTGCGGCGGAGGAAGTTTCCAAAACACCTGCGGCGGTCCAGAAGTCCATGGTCGACAAAATGATCGACAACCTGGCCTGGATTCATAGGAAAGCATAGCCGGACGATCAACCGGCCGATAACATTTACGTTATTAAATTATTATTGGATATATAACTCAAAATAACCTTGAGGAGGAACCTCGTATGGCTGAAACACCCGTAAAAAAATCAATTGTTAAAGAAAAAGCACCCAAATTGGCCGATCCCATCGCAGCGACCATCGATGTCGCCAGTCAGCAGATGATCCGGCGTGCCCAGGATCTGGGCGTTGAAACGGTTTTTGACAGGGCGGTGAAGATGAAACCCTGCAATATTGGTATTCAGGG
>JBAVYC010001275.1:0-1816 GCA_049698595.1 Desulfobacterales bacterium
AGTAATAATCGTTCGAAGGTTCAGAGGTTCAGGGTCAAAGGGTTCAGCGCCACCGCTGGCCGATGAAGCCGCCAGTTTGATTGAAAAAGAAACTTTGCCAATTTTATAAGCTCAAATCAACGATTGAAATCTAACCCTGAACGTTGAACTCTGAACCGGTGAACGCTCAAAAGAGACTGCCCCCGACTTTACATTTAACCTATGATGAATATATTGGCAGCATTGTAACTAAGGGCCTCGGAAACAAATAAATGCACCGTCTTGCTTGTCTTTTGGCCCGTCTTCGGCGTTACGTCAAAAGTCACATATAGACAATATGCTCCCATTGGCGTGCCCTGAAGAAGAATCAAAATCCGGTGCAATCCTTTTGTATTTATTTGTATGCGACCCTAACGTCCACTAACAAAGGAGAGAAAGAATGAAGTTTGCAAAAATTGTGCTCGTAACGATTCTGGCGTTAATCTTTTTTACCGGCTGTACGCAGATGCAGCAGAAAACAGGCGGCACATCCGCATCTCCGGTGCTCGACCGCATTCAGGCCAGAGGAGAGCTGGTGGTCGGCACCATGGGCAACATGCCGCCCTTAAACATGACTTCCAAAGACGGTGAAATTTTTGGCCTGGAGCCTGATTTGGCCAGGTTGATGGCCAAAGACATGAATGTCAAAGTTAAATTTGTCACCAAGCCGTTTAACGAATTGCTGCCGGCGCTTCAAAACGGGCAGGTCGACATGGTTTTGTCGGGCATGACCATCACCCCTGAACGAAATCTGAAAGTCGCTTTTGTCGGCCCCTATTTTATTTCGGGCAAAGCGTTTCTCACCAAAATAAAAACCATTGCCTATGCTGATGAAGCCGAAGACGTCAATAACCCCAATACGAAAATAGTGGCCCTCAAAGGCTCAACCAGCCAGGCATTTGCCGAAGCCTTCCTTGACAAAACGACTCTGTTCACGACCGGAACGTATGATGAAGCTGTGGACATGGTCTTGCAGGATAAGGCGCAAGCCATGATCGCCGACTATCCCATCTGCATCGTCTCAGTCTTCCGTTATCCGGAAGCCGACCTGCTCTCAGTCGTCACCCAGTTAACTTATGAGCCCATCGGCATCGCGATTCCGGCCAATGATCCGTTAATGATGAACTGGACCCGCAATACACTTAACAATATCGAAGGCAGCGGTATCCTGGATGAATTGAAGCTGAAGTGGTTTGCCGAGGGGGACTGGTTGAATAAATTGAAGTAGGGCGGGTGAATGACAAACTACGAATTAAGGTATTCTATCAGATTATATGGTTTAGATCGCTTTGTTTATTAGGTTGATTGAGTTGAATAGGTTGATTGGGTTGAATGAGTTGACGGGTTTAAATGGATATAATCCATCAACCTTAATCAACCAATCAACTTAATCAACACAGAACGATACTCTCCGCACCATGCCCTTTGCATTTTCTTTCCGCATTCCGCATTCCCTCCGGGCCGCATTCCGCATTCAACTCACTTCCCCACAAACTCCCCGTTCTTAAACTCACCCTCGATTTTCTTCCCGTCGGAATAGATCATCGTGCCGTGCCCCTCTTTTTCGCCGGCTTTAAATTCACCGGTGTATTTACGGCCATCGGGATAGGTCATGGTGCCAAAACCGGATTTTTCACCGTAATTGAAATTTCCGACATACTTACGCCCATCGGGATATAGCATGGTCCCTTGGCCGTGTCGCTGGCCACTTTTAAACTCTCCAGTATATTTACGGCCGTCCGCAAATGTCAATGTCCCCTGTCCGTTTCTTTCACGAAATTTCCACTGCCCGACATAC
>JBAVYC010001276.1:0-1601 GCA_049698595.1 Desulfobacterales bacterium
GAGGATGGCCTCGACAACCGCGATACCGAAATTTTCCTGGATTGCGGTGCTGATGACCAGCGCACCGCGTTTAAGCCATTTTTCATACTCCCCTCGTTCGGAGACATAACCGTACTGAAGGATTTTATCCTTAAATCGCTTTCTGGCCGTCCTGAAGGCATCCGGGATCTTGCCGAAATTTTCGCCCATGAGCGCCAGTCGGAAATCGATTCCCCGATCTTCCAGTGCCAGAATTGCCTCAAAAAAAAATTCACTGTTCTTATCAAAGCTCCAGCGGTGGTTCCAGATGATAAGTGGGGGATCCGTCTGTTTCTCGGCAGCAACTAGTCTGTAAGCCGGCAGTCTGATCCCCGGGTAGAGGACTGTCGACTTTTCTTTTATGGTTTTGGCCGTATCCATGGGCCTGAAGTCACGCCCTCTGTTTAAAAATTCAGGTACGGCATTTAAAAAAGCTTGCCGGTGCATATGGGAGTTGAAAACAACCAGATCGGCCGCCAATGCAGTCGTGATATTGATGATGCCCAGCTGAAAAACGCCCTTGTCGCCCGGCGGCTGGGGATAGGTGATATGGTTTTCGTGGAAATAAGCCAGAACCGGCGGGCATGGCTGCCCGACAAGGGCCTTGAAATCCGCCAGGTTAAATAGGTCGGTGATGATGATTCCGTCATATCCAGCCAGGGGCGGAATGGCGTCGACCAGGTGGAGTGCAGCACCGAGCATACGCCAGCGCCAGTTTTCACCCGGCATTGACACGACATCGATATCGTGGGCTGAGTATGCACAGAGCCCTTGAACGAAGTGGGCGTGGGAGCCCAGGTAGTAGGTTTCTATGAATAAAAATTTCATTAATGATTCCGGTCTGGATCAAAATGCCAATGGATATGAGTACAGGACTGTCAACTATTATCCGGGATGATGTTCTGACCTTAATCTCCGGTCAATGTCATCCATATCAAAACAGAACTGTACTATTTCTGGTTAATTTGCTAATTGCGGTCTTGTGCTCTTCTTCGAAATGAAAGAAAGGTTGGACTCCATGAAAGAAATCACGGATTGCCAACAGAAACGCAGCTCACACTATATGTCTCTTTCAAAGAGAAACACAAGACTAAAGACATTAAATGTAAAGTGCATGGGTTCCATCACCTGCGCAATTTTAGGTTGAAAATATATCAGGCTTGCTGCAACTTATCGGGAGAGAAACCAAAAATGAGTCCAACATTTGATAAGCCGCAACTGTGGTGTAGATGTATGCTCTCCCGGAGAGTTGTTACTCACGCGGCAGGCCGGCTTTCATGAAAGCGAGATTACCTATACCGGCACATCTGTATCGGATGAAGACATCGCATGTTTGAAAAGACATCCCGGTGTTCGGGTTAACTGCGATGCCATCAGCACCTTGAGGCGCCTGGGGGCCCAATGCCCGGGAAGATCCGTCGGGATTCGCATCAACCCGCGGCAGGGCGCCGGCTATCATGCGGGCCTTCACTATGCCGGGTCCACAGCCACCAAATTCGGGATTTACCTGGACCGTTTCCTTGAAGCTCTTGAAGTCGCCGGTAACTATAGCTTGAACCTCCAGAATCTGGCAGCTTATTACC
>JBAVYC010001277.1:0-2624 GCA_049698595.1 Desulfobacterales bacterium
CTTTCAAACCCTGATCCGGGATGCCGACAAATTCCTCGGACACACAGTGATTCTGGGCGGCTACATCCTGGAAACTAAAAATCTGGAATCCGAGACGATCCTGAAAGTTTTGCAGACGCCCCTGCGCTTTGGTGAAGATCCGGAATTAAAAAAGCGCTCCCAGGGAAGATTCACGGTGTATCATAAAGGTTTTTTGGACCCGGAGGTCTACGCCAAGGATCAAGTCATAACAGTAGCCGGTAAGGTTATCGGTACCGGCGTGGAAAAAATTGGCGATGAACAGATCCAGTACCTGAAAATCGAAAACCGCGAAATCTACCTGTGGTCGAACTACACGAATAAACCCCTATACTTCTACCCCTGGCCTTACGGATACAACCGGACGCTATACCCCTATTGGTATTGATAGGCCTTTGTCGGAATTTTTCTGACAACAGGTTGTAAGAAAATGAAGGCTTCAGGTGTCAGCGCCGCCGCTGGCCTGAAATGAAAACGCCGTCGGGCATGATCACGCTTAACAAGGAGGGTGGGGGTTAGAGCGGATCATGCCGGCGGCGATTTTGATTATATGCGCACTATTGGATCTACTATGTCAAATTTGCTTATTCTCCAGGCCTGTGTCGTATCATTCTGATATAGCAGAATATACGAATAGTTAAAACTACAGCACACCGAAATTATCAAATAATATTTTGCTTCGCTAATGTGTCAAGGCAGAGCTAAAAGTTTGGACCTATTCGGGATTATCAACCAACTGATTGAATTCTGCATGCCAGGAACACTTATCGCAATAGGTCTCTGTGTCATGGCACACTTCGGGACAACTCGAGGTATCTACATCCGGGCCGAATGCGACCTTACCGTCGTGTAATTCGAACTCATAGGTCTCGTATTCATCATCCGGATCTTTGACATAAAACTTTTCACAACCACAGAGCGGGCATTTCATAATAGCATTCCTAACAAAACCACTATTGGTTTTATCCTTTTTGGATAAAGATATTAACCGGCTCGATAATATTCCATAGATCTTTAGGAATGCTATCGGCTATCAGGCTGGGAAGCTTGGAGGCTTAAAGCTCCTTTGGGCAAACCAGCTTGCGGGCTTTCCGGCTTCCTGGCCTCCAGCCAAAGATCTCCAATTAATCCACCTTAAAGAACGCTGTTGCTTTAGCCTTGCAGACCGGACATACATCGGGCGGTTCACTCTCACACGTGTACCCGCACACGTTGCAGACGTAATAATCGACTTCTGCCAGGCTCTCCATTTTATCCAGGGCGTTCGTATAGAGATTGGCATGGATTTTTTCCACATCGTTGGCATAGTTGAAGCTGCGCAGGGCGGCTTTCTGGCCCTCGGCTTCGGCGTCTTCGATCATGGCCGGATACATGGTTTTAAACTCGAATGTTTCTCCGGAGATGGCTTCTTTGAGATTGTCAGCGGTGCTGCCGACCCCCTTAAGAGTTCTCAGATGCGCATGGGCGTGGACAGTTTCCGCCGCCGCGGCGGCCCGGAATAATTTAGCCACCTGGGCATATCCTTCCTTCTCCGCCTTTTCGCCAAATGCAAGGTACTTTCGGTTGGCCTGGGATTCACCGGCAAAGGCATCCTTTAAATTTTGTTCGGTCTTACTCATTGATTTCCTCCTTATGTTTTTTTAAATCTCCCAAGCACCCTAATAATAGGTGATTCTTACCGCCTTTAAAAGGCAGGCAAAGGCTCCCCGCCCCTCCCTTATTTCTTGGAAATACCATGGGTCTCCTTGCCGGTAATGGGAAGATAATTAAATGACAATACTGATTACAATCAAAAATTGTGCCAAAGGCAGAAATTTCCGGATACAAAGAAAAAGTGTATTAATCTTATAAGATTAAGAAACACATCACCTTTTCAAACGTGAAAAACATCACCTCATTATTTGATACGAATGAGACATTTAGTGCCGATGTGCGACCCTATAAGCAATACAAATTCCCGCTCGAATTGACCTGCAATCGATTCGAACTGTTTCATGTAAAATTTTGAAGCATAAGTGTCTCACGAAACAAATCCAAGCCTAGAAAATATGCTTGGAAATGATTTCCTTCATGATCTCGGTTGTCCCGCCACCGATGGACAGCACCCGGTTATCGCGAAACAGCCGTTCCACAGGATACCCGCGCATAAATCCGTAGCCGCCGAAAATCTGCACCGCATCATAGGTCACTTTGTCACTAACCGTACAGGCAAAATTTTTGGCCATGGAAATTTCTTTGATCTGATTGAGCCCGGCGTCGATTTTGGCAGCCACGCGATAGGTAAATTCCCGGCTGACTTCGGCCTGGGTCGCCATGTCCACGATTTTGTGCCGGATGGCCTGAAAGCCGGATATGGGTTTGCCAAAGGCTTCTCTACGACGAGCATAGTTAATTGCCTCCTCCACAGCAATCTGGGACGTCATATTGGCCATCACTGCCAGCTGAAGCCGTTCGGCCTGAAAATTTTCCATGATGCCGTAAAAGCCTTGATTCTCTTCTCCAATGAGATTTTGAAACGGAACCCGGCAATTATCGAAGAAAATCTGGGCTGTATCAGATGCCCACCATCCGGTTTTTTTTAATTTTTCAGATACCGAATATCCCGG
>JBAVYC010001278.1:0-4954 GCA_049698595.1 Desulfobacterales bacterium
TATTCAAATTGCCGAAAACAAGTGTCTTTATAAATTTCATCTTTGAAGTAGCGGGTTATATCTTTTTTCTTGCTCCATTCACAACCTGTTAAAGTTGTACAATCTGTTTCAGCAAACTGATTGATGAAACCATTAAACAGTTCATTGACAGATTTTATCGCTTTTAATCTCCCCTCATCCTTTAGTTCAGAACATAGAAAATGTTGGATACATATCAGGCTTTTTTAGTCAGAAATGATGGGCTGTAATAATACTAGAGTTGAAAAAGTCTTGATCATTCCGATCCGAATGATGGTCATATATTCCGTTTGTGGTACATTGAAAATTTAAACTGATCTGCCGCATTCACGATGTTAAGCCTGAACATTGCGGAGCATATCACCGCTTACGGAAACACGCAATGAAAACAGGATGCAGGGGGGTGATGGGTGAATTGCAGGTTGGTGGGGATTTTATTTAACCAATTCTTCTAAAATGGGAACCCAACCATGAGATCCACCAAATTTTCCCACGGACTTTTTCATATTCGATTTAAAATTCATTTTCAGGATTTTTGATGCGATTTCACTTTACCGGCAGAAATTACAGTTTTGGCTGGAGAATCATCACAACAAAGATGGTTTCAACAGGAAATATTTTCTGATATACATAATTTTCAAAATCCAATAATTCTCTTGAAATGGTAAGCGATATGCCACCCATAGGCTTTAAATGCAAACAATGCGGAAATTGCTGTTTAAATCTGTATGATGCCTTCTCAACATGTGCAACCGATGAAGACATTAGAATGTGGGATTCAAATGGCAGAGATGACATATTGGATTGGGTAGATCCCATCCATGTCGGTGGTAACGAATATGTTTTCGATATTTGGATTTCCCCTGCGACAGGTGAGGACGTTACAAGATGCCCTTGGTTAAGAAAACTGCCAAATAAAGACAAGTATATCTGTCGCATTCAGGATGTAAAGCCCGAACATTGCAGAGCCTATCCAAGATCAAGGAAACATGCCTTGAAAACAGGTTGCAGGGGATTTGAAAACTAAGATACAGTTTGATAGAATTAAAAAATGGCAGCTTGATGAAGCAGAGGTGATAAAATTATGCCTATTGGAATTGAACGCAGGGAATATGAACGGTTTCCATGTAAAATCCGGATACTGCATGATACAAGTCCACCCGATTTTTTTTACAAAGGTACTATGTACAACTTCAGCAAAAAGGGATTGTATTTTGAATCGGATGAAGACCTTTTACAAGGGCATGAAATATCCATATCAATAACGAAACCGCCACAACAATTCAGAATTAAACCCCATCAAAATTTTTCTGTCAAAATCATGTGGCATCAAGGATTACAGGATTCATCTTATCAAATCGGCTATGGAGCAAAGATAATTTAAAAATACATTGATAGGCAATAAAATTTATAAAGTTAGAGTGGAATTATAAAAAAAAGTGAAATATCTATGTCACTTTTTTTGATTTTGAATGCTTTTAATGCTTATTTTGGTCTTTAATGTTTATCTTGAATTCTGTCTAAATGCTTATTATAAAAAGAAAAGCCTTATCTATTAATAATTTATGAATTTTATCAACCCACCTGATTGAAATGGTTCTTTGACTGAAAATAATTATGTATTGAATATTGATTATAACTGGGAAACTCCAAATCCCCCTACCAACCAAAAAAACAAAGCGAAAATGGCGATCTGAACAACCCAGCCGATAAGACAAACTCCGACTGCGCGCCAAGTACTTTTATAATCAAGCGCTTGCCTGACGGCGATGACCATCGCTACCAACATCCAGATGCTGATTATGAAATTGAGGATGTTACCCAGCATGGGGATAACTCCCAAAACGCGCAGCACGCCAGGTGAACTGGAGAATCCGATAGTGCGCAGCAACTCCCCATAGTCGGCTTTTGTTTGTGGTTCAGGCAGCAATCTGGTTCCAATAAAATATGTCAAAAATGCCCAGATAAACCATCCCACCAGGGCAACTATGGTTCCGAGAACAAGTCCCTTTATCCCTGTCGTGCCGATAGTTCCGATTCCTGCAGCAACACTGGAAAGAATAACGACTCCCATGGCCTGGCTCAGGGCGCCTGTATCCGCTTCGACTTCTTCATAGAGGTTTGCATCCAGCTTTGCTGCCCGTATCATCCGATCTGTGATAGATGCCATAATTTCCTCCTTTTGCTATACGGATTAAATTTCACAGATTGCATTCTATGTCTTTTTGCATTTTAACGCAGCGATGTCAAAGCGAAAGACTTTATTATTGTTACAAAAAAACTACCGCTTCCAGTTAGAGACCTGAGTTCTTTAAGCTTTGATGCGCTTTATGTATTTTTATGCGTGCCGTGCTATTGAGGCACCTGACCTTTTCAGAGTGCGTCGACAGCGGCGTCCAGATCGTCCCAGCTGCTGGGGAGCGTGACGTCGCCGGTGTCGAAACCGTCGCCCTCGTCGTCCACGTCCAGCTCGACGAATACACTGTCAAGGATTCGCAGCAGCACGTTCGAATTCGCGGCCCCAACGATTAGCATTTCTCCGGCGGACGGATAGTTGACATCAAAGTCGGTGCCGGTCACCTCCTGGGTCGTCTCGAAGGTCACGGTGCCACCGATGTACGAGCTTTCCAGCGTGCCTTGACTGGACACCGCGAAGCTGCCGTCGGTATTTTCCTGAAAGCTGACACTGTACAGGACCACCACCGCCCCCACAGGAGGCGCATATACATGCTAAAGCTAAAATTGAAATAAATATTACGTGTGACCTCATTTCTCCCCCCCCCTTTCCATTTAAAAAAGCCAAGCCACCTTCAAGAGGCAACTCGGCTTTTAGTTTAAGACAATTCGCATACCCCCACCCCCCCAAGATAGCTTTTGACTGCATCATCAAGAGTTTCATAAATATGAAGAATTTTATTGAATTTGACTATTTCAATCACCATTTTCACTTCCGGGCGAATGGAAACAATTTTCAGATCACCACCAAGCGCCCGGCATTTTTTAGCAAGGAACAATATTGTGCCGAGGCCTGAGCTGTCAATGGCCTCAACTCCTTCCATATCGAGAATTACCCTGCTGCTGTTCTTTCCGGCCGGATTTTCAATTTTTCCGGTAAAGGGGAATACCTTTCTCTCAATCAATTTCGTCAGGGAGTATATGTTGTCAACCGTCATCCGGCCCGTCAGTTCGATCACTGTTATGCCGTCAATATTTTTTGTCTTTAATTCCATTTAGTGTTGTTCCTCAGAGTTTGCTGAATCTTGCTCAATCTTTATAACAACTAACGTTATGTCATCCTCAATCGCTGAATCTTTCCGGAAGCGACCCAGGGCAGCTATAACGGCTTCTATTATTTCCGTTGCGGTCTTAGCGGAATTTTGGCGGACAATTTCAGATAGCCTATCCTTGCCAAAAATTTCTCCGGTGCGATTGTGCGCTTCCCAGACGCCGTCGGTACTGAGAACGATGATTTGGTCTTTGACAAAACCGATTCTTTCGTTCATTTCAAACCGCCAATCTGCATCCACGCCGAGCGCGATACCCTCGCCTTTCAAATCTTCGAATGTATCTGTAGCCGGATCGTAAAATATGCCCGGGTCATGACCCGCACGCACCCACTGTATATTTTGATTTGCCGGATCAACGGTCAGATAAAAAAGGGTCATAAACTGTCCCGAATCTTCGACATCGCGAACCAACTGGCAATTTACATCGGAGACGATTTGGGCGGTGTTTCCCGGAAGAGATAAGCGTTGCCGTAAAGATGAACGGACCGTAGCCATAAGTAGAGCGGCGGGAATACCATGACCGGATACATCCCCGATAGCCACGCCTATTTTTCTATTCATGGCCTCATCGTTTGTGATAAAATCGTAATAATCGCCGCCGGTTTCATCACAATAAATGCTTCTGCCGGCGATATCCAGTCCATTTACTCTCAGGTCATCTTTGGGCAAAAGGTTTTGTTGGACCTCCATGGCCAGGTCAAGCGACTGGCGCATCCGGTCGCGTTCTATGAGCCCTTCGGTCATGTCGTTGATCACATCGCCAACATAGCCGATTTCATCGTTGGTGGTGACTTTGACTTGAGAACCAAACTGGCCCTTCGTTACCTGTTTTAAGACGACCACCATTGCATCCAGGGATTTTTTAAGGTTGAGGGATACAATCAGGACCAGCCCACCACCTATAACCACGGCGACCGGAATAAGCATCCACAAACCGGTGGTCAGCATTTCAAGTGATTCGATCGAATTGCGGTCGGAAACGGCAACACGGTATAGGCTGGTAAGGATCGCTAAGAAAGGAATTAGATTGATGGCTACAAAGACCGCGTATAATCGTACAGCAAGGTTGATCCGCCGCGTACCCTTAACATCGTATAATTTTCCTTTGGGGAAAACATAAGGTGCCAGATAAGATTGCAGAATCCATTCAAGCAGGAAAAACGCTATCGTGGTTGATACCAAGCCTGTCAATAATGCATCTAACCGGTTCAGACTTATCTGCTGCCATGCAAGGCCAAAGTTGCGCTCAAAGACGGCAAAGGCCACTCCGGCCAGAATCCAAGCGGCCATATCCATGCCGATAATAAAAAACGGCTCGTTTAATACCCGTTTTCTAACCCTCGATTCGAGTTTAGAGGAAATTGGGGCGTCAGACCCAAGTTTGGCAAAATATCGACGAATAGGCCATTCGTATATGATGATAAACGCAAAAACCAGAGCAAAGATAGGCCCAAAATAGTTGGAGGTCCGAATGTGAAATTCAATATATTGATCCGTCTGGTAGCCGCGCAGGACAAATTCGTAGACAATATAAAGTAAGCCGGCGCCGATGCCTTGTGCAGCCAGATTGGCCATGAACATAGCGTTTTTGAGGCCAAAAAGACGAAATCGTGTCATTATTTTTACTTCCCGGTGCACTTTACCCCAAC
>JBAVYC010001279.1:0-3197 GCA_049698595.1 Desulfobacterales bacterium
GGCATACAAAAAATAGAATTTCAGCAAGACCGATGAGAAGCAGCAGCCAGTATCCGAAAAACAATACATTGCTATGCCACAGCCAAGGGATAGGAAAACCGAAAAGAGCAATCAGAGATAGCGCCGTCCAGAAATAATCCATGAGCGTATAGGGCCCCTGTTTCCGCGGCGGTATCAAACGGGTCAGCTTGCCCGGGAAAACATGGCTGCACTTATCATCCCGGCAGAGACATTTGGCGCAGTAAGCATACAAGACAATCGGGTTGCCAAGAATAATAAGGCCCAGATAAATAAGTCCCCAGCCAAGAGATACATTTAGCATATACGCTAGTGCAATCAGGACAGATGCAAAAATCAATATCAAGCTGAAGACACCGTGAAAATTGCCTCTCATTTTTTTCTCCCTTTTCAGCTAAAAGACACGACCGTCTTTACGGCGCGATGCTTTGCTTTGGCCAGGTTCACCTCGATCATCTCTTCAAAATTCTCCAAAGAGTATTTGTGGGTAACCATGCCGTCCAGCCCGACTTTACCCTCCCCCACCATTTCCAAAGCGATGTCAAACATGTGCATCCATTCTCCCTTATATATGGAAAATCCGCAGCCGTATACACCCTGGATCGTCTGCTGTTTGAGCCATAAGGGAGTGAGGTCCAGTTTGACGTCATGCCAGATGCCGATCTGGCTGAGGGTGCCGCCTGCTGCCAGACAGCGCATCGCCATGTTCAGCGTCTCGGGGCTTCCAACGGTGTCGTATATCCTGGCAAAGCCGCCCATGAGAATATCCGGCCCCATCATCGGTTTATGCCGGGTCGCTCCGGTTAAGCGCACCGTGTTGGCCAGTAAGTCACCATCCCTGATTACTGCGTCCGCACCGGCTCGTTTTGCTGATTCGGCTGCGGTTGTCGAAGGATCGCTTAGGGTCACATGGCAATCCAACTCAAGTCCGCGAATAGCCTTCAGCACCATTGTGCCGATCACACCGCCGCCGATAATCAGCACTTTTTCCTTTTTTTGGGGCATGTTGCCGAAAACGCTCTGCAGTCCGACAGTGAGCGGTTCGATCAGGGCACCGGTTTCTGGAGCCGTCTCTTCGGGAAGTTTGAAAACCTGGCTCTTATGAGCCACAAAATACGGCGCGAAGCCACCACCGGTGTCTGTGCAAAGTCCGGTGATCATTCCCGGGGCTAGATTCCCGGCGGCGTAGTTCTCACAATTGGCCACCATACCCTGTCGGCAGGCCGGACACGGGGGGTTGATTTCTCTGGCCGCACAGTTCAATGCCGGAGCCAGTGTCACAAAGTCATCGGTTTTGACTTCGGATACGCCCGATCCTACTTCCACAACCCGTCCGCAGACCTCATGTCCGATAACACAGGGAAAAGAGGTAAAGGGGCTGGCGCTGGCGGATTCCTTGAGAAAAATCAGATTCAGATCGCTGGCGCAAAAACCGCACAATATACTCTTGACCCTGACCCACTCATCCGTCGGTAATCCCGGTTCCGGCAAATCAGTGAGTTTTACGGTGGCCAGCGGTCCTTTGTAGAACGGTTTGTGGCTGACCAAGCCTGCCGCCTTGAGCGCGATCCATTGGGGGATGGAAACTGAAAATTGCAGCGCTTTCATGGGGCTACTCCATCTTAAAACCTTCCACAAATTGCAGGGTTGCCGGGCTGACGACACAGGGATCGGTGATCACATTGATGCAGGCGGGTTTGCCGGATTCAAGGGCCCGGTGGACGGCCGGCACAATGTCCTCGTCTTTTTCCACGAATTCACCGTATCCGCCCAGGGCTTCGGCCATTTTCTCATAGTGCACAGTGCCCAATTCCGAGCCGCATACACGGTCACTGCCGTAGCAGATTTCCTGCCCGTGCTTGATCATGCCCCAGGCGCAGTCGTTGTTGATAACGCAGACAAAAGGCAAATTGTGACGCACCGCCGTGTCAAACTCCATGGCATTTAGGCCGAAGGATCCATCACCGTTGATAACCACCACGGTTTTATCCGGACGGGCAACCTTGGCGGCGATGGCAAAGGGGATGCCAGTCCCCAGACAACCGAACTGACCCCCGGCCGAACCGATCACGCCGCCCCTTTCGGTGGCCCTCAGGCTCGTGAGGCCGTAATAGGAGGTGTCACCGCCATCGACAACATAGATGGCATCATCGCCGACCGCCTCTCGGACCCGGGCTACCATTCGTCCCGGATGGATCGGATCGGAAGGATTCTGCCGGGCATTGATTTCTTCCTGAATCATGGGCATATAGGCTGACTTGAGGGAATCCCGCCAGGCCGCGTGATCTTTCTTTGTGACGGCATCCGTCAGTTGGGCCAGGGTCAGGCTCAGATCCCCGACCAAGCCCACGTCGGCGGCACGGTTGCGGTCTATCTCGGCCGGATCGATGTCGACGCGCACCATTTTCGCCTGGGGGAAAATCTGGCCGAACATCAAAAGCCAGTTAAACCGGATACCCAGAGCGATGACCAGATCGGACTGACTGAAAGCCGTCAATATACCCATTAACCCCCCTTCCCAAATAGAGAGCGGATGATCGTCAGGCAGCGCACCGCGACCGGCGTTGATCAGGGCGAAGGGGATACCGGACACACCGATGAATTGCCCTAATTCTTCATCGCATTTCGAAAACCCCACACCGCTACCGGCAATGATAAAAGGCCTTTCGGCCTGGTTGATCAGATCGGCGGCCGGTTGAATCAGAGCCGGATCGGGCCCCGGCCTGGGGGCGACACTGCCTTTGCGGGGCCACATCAATTCATCTTCATTCACCGTTACATTGAGAATGTCCGGCGGAAGTTCCAGGAAGACCGGTCCCGGACGGCCTGAAACGGCCTGGCGAAAAGCGGTAAACAAATATTGCGGAATACGTTTGACATCCTGGCAGATATCATGCCATTTCACCGCGGCTTTGACCATGTCGACCTGGTTGATTTCCTGCAGCGCGCCCAGACTGCGGTCTTTTATCGGGGAGGTGCCTGACAGCACCACCACCGGCGCGTTTTCCTGGTAGGCATTGACAATCCCCGTCAGCGTGTTGGTAAATCCGGGACCTGCCGTTACCAGACAAACCCCGGGGCTGCCATCGTAAATGGACCAGGCATGGGCCATCATGGCGGCTGCCTGTTCGTGCCGGACATCAATGAGCTTGACGCCGTACTCATGAAAGCCGTCGTAT
>JBAVYC010001280.1:0-2045 GCA_049698595.1 Desulfobacterales bacterium
TCCGCCAAGGGGTATCAGCGCTGGAAGCGCAAGAAAGCATGGCGATAAAACTGGTTTTTCTAAAACCAGTTTTATATTTAAATTTTTCTAAAAAATTTTAAGAATTTGAAGCGATGTCAAATAACTCAAACCAAACTGTACCAGGGAAATTCAAAGAGGCGGTAGCCCGCTGGGGCGACCGGGTGGCCATGCGCAAAAAGGAGTTTGGCCTCTGGCACGACATTAGCTGGAACGAATATGACAGGAATGTTTCCCATGTGGCCTATGGCCTGATGTCCATGGGCCTTCAAAAAGGCGACTGCGCAGCCATCATCGGCGACAACTGCCCGGAGTGGGTTTATGCTGATCTGGGTATACAGTGCTGTGGTGCCGCAACCGCCGGCGTTTATTCCACCAATGCCTGGCAGCAGGTCGAATACGTGGTGACCAACTCGGATTCCAAGTTCTTCTTTGTAGAAAACGAAGAGCAACTCGACAAGTGGCTCCATTTCCGGGACCGGGCGCCCAAGCTGGAAAAAGTTATTGTCTGGGACACCGAAGGTTTGCGCCAGTTCAAAGATCCTATGGTCATGACTTTTGACCAGCTGCTCGAACTGGGGGCAAAGGTAGAGCAGGAAAACCCCGACACACTGGACCAAATAATCCGGGAGATCGGACCCGAAGATCTATCAGTGCTGATCTATACATCGGGCACCACAGGACCGCCCAAGGGTGCCATGCTGACTCACAGAAATTGTGTCTGGATGGGATCGGCCATCACCTCCAACAACCCTATGTATGACAACGACGCAATCATGTCGTTTCTGCCGCTCTGTCACATCTTTGAACAGCTCTTTACTATACTGGCCCATTTTGATGTAGGGCACATCGTCAACTTTATCGAGAGCCTGGACACTGTCACTGAAAATATGGTGGAAATCTCGCCCACCGTGGGGCATGCCGTGCCGCGGATCTGGGAGAAATACTATTCTGCCATCATGATCCGCATGGCCGATGCAACCTGGTTCAAGCGGCTCGTTTTCGGCTGGGCCATAAACCTTGGCAAAAAGCGGGCCAGCCTGATGATGGAGTTCAAGCCAATACCTGCCGCGCTCGAGTTGCAGTACAAACTGGCTCACTTTGCTGTGTTTCGCAAATTAAAAGAACGTTTGGGATTCGACCGCATACGCGTGGCCTATTCCGGGGCTGCACCTATTGCCCCCGAAATTCTACATTTTTTCCATTCCATCGGCGTCAACCTGGTAGAGGGATACGGGCAGACCGAGGGTACGGGCGTCACCACCACATCAAAAATAGGTGAAGTTAAATTTGGAACCGTGGGCGTCCCCTTAGAAGGGGTGGAAGTTAAAATTGCTGATGACGGTGAGATCCTGGTCAAATCCCCAGGTGTTTTCAAAGGCTATTTTAAAAACCCGGAGGCAACCGCAGAAACCATCGTGGACGGCTGGCTCCATTCGGGTGATGTGGGGACGATCGACAATGATGGATACCTGACCATCACCGACCGCAAAAAGGACATCATCGTGACTGCCGGCGGTAAGAACATCACGCCCCAGTATATCGAAAACAAGCTCAAAGCCAGTCTTTACATCAACGATGCCGTTGTGATCGGCGATAAACGTAAATTTCTTTCTTGCCTGATAATGATTGATGAAGACAATGTGTTCAAATACGCTCAGGACAATAAAATCCAGTTTTCAACGTATAAAGATCTTGCCCGGAACACTGAAATAAACCAGCTGGTCGAGCGGGAAATAAAAAAGGTAAATGAGACTCTTGCACGGGTTGAGCAGGTGAAGAAATTCACCATTCTGCCAAAAAAACTGTACGAGGAAGACGGTGAAGTGACGCCGACTATGAAAGTTAAACGCAAATTCATCAACGAAGCCTTTGCTGATTTAATCGAAGCCATGTATTGATGAGTCTGAGAAACTTTCCCGATCATCAAAAAAATGCTTGAAATAAACGATCTGCATGCCTGTTGCGGTGGAAATCATAATTCAATCACATCAATATTCAACCAATAAACCAATCAATTATTTAAC